>VHBD01000046.1 GCA_016872125.1 Sphingomonadales bacterium | reverse complement strand
GTTTTCGAAGAAATGGATGAATTCGGGAATCCCTTGGCTTGACTCCCTGTTGACTGAAGCCGGGCTATTTTATGGGGTTGGCCATCCTTGTGCTCCCATATCCAAACCAACCATGCAGGAAGTTCTCGACGCGCTTTATCAAGTGGAGTCCCTGCCCTCTTGCCTATGATGGAGTGGGCTCTTGGGTCTTCGCGTTGTAAGCTGCGGAGAAGTTGAGGTTCTAGGTAAAGAAGGAATTTCATGCAGGGTCAATGCAATGTCGGGAAGCCAATAACCGCCACAAAAATGTCCAGAACACGTAGTGGAATGCATGAAGCCCCCCCCTACAAAATCCCCTACAAAGCAAGCTTTACCCCTACAATTTGACCCAAAATCGATAGTTTTCGGTTACATATCTTGCAATTGACCTGACATGTCAAAGCACAGGTCCACCAAACGTTGACTATGATCTGGCCAGGCTATTGGAGGACTTGATGGTTGGGGTAGCCAGGCTTGCAGGATTGTCCCGGTGGCAGGGTCCAGGCCTTGTCCCACTGGGATGCCCATTCGTTGGAGGGCTTCCGCATTGCAGGCCTGTTCAAATTGATGCTTCATGGGAATGACCATGAGTTTTTTGCCCAAGAACAGGGTCTCGGCAGGGGTCTCGAATCCAGCCCCGCACAAAACCCCGGAGGCATGTTCCAAATGCCGTAGAAACAAGGCATCGCCGGCAGGATGCCAGGTGAAACGACCTTTGGTGAACGATTCGCGGACCGTCTTGCTGAAGACGACCCAGTCCTGCTCAGGGCCGTATCGATTCAAAAACTCCTGCAGCAGATCGTCTCCATAGGCCGGGAGGTAAACCAGGATTTCATTGCGGTCTCTGGTGGCTTGCAAGGCGCGAATCCCCGGCCGAATGACCGGGGTGTGGATGAAATCATCGTAGGCTTCAAAATGCAAACCGATGGAAACGGGGCAAGGCGCATAATGGCGAAACAACCATTCGGCATGAGGAGCCTTGACCAGGGCAGGACGGGGGGTCTTGGGTGACAGGAAGGAGGCCTGGTGGCTGAGCCCCACGATACGACGGTAGCCTTGCCGACTAGCAGCCAAGGCCGTTACCGGTTCAAAATCATTGATCACCAAATCATAATCGTGCAAGGGGATTCGTCCGCTGTCCCTCAGCAATTGCCATGGCCGTTGGATGGCCAAGGTCTGCCACCAATCGAAGCTTCCTTGCCGGCCAAAAACAAAGCCAGCCCCGTTCAAACGGTATTTTACCGGGTAATTCAGGGTGACGTTCACATCTCTGCCCGAAACCAGAATGTCCAATTCGCCTCGCTCCAACAAATGCGGCAGGAAGGCGGAGGCCCTGCTCAGGTGTCCGTTTCCGGTTCCTTGAATGGCATAAAGGATACGTGGTCGAATCAATGTTCGCTCCATCAAAGGGAAGGGCGGGCTTTACCTACCGAAGATAAAGAGAATATTTCTTCCAACAAGGGGTGGGGCATCAACCTTTCTCTGGAAGGTGGACTCAGGGGGACTCGTTCCTCCATTTCGGCTTCGATGCCGCTCTTGATTTCGGCTTTGGGCGCATAACGGTACAGGGACCATTGCCCGAGATGGTATTCCAGCGCGGATAGATTTTCGATCCAATCTCCTGAATTAAGATATGTTACAGATTTTCCTGCATTAGCATTTCCACCCGGCTCTTTGGCAAACATGGTTTTGATCACCGGCTGGTGGATATGCCCACAGACCACATAATCGTAACCTCTTTCGATCGCTAAATCCGCTGCAATTTGTTCAAAATCCGAGATGAAACGGACGGCGGTTTTGACCCCGTCTTTGATACGTTTGGAAAGACTGATTTTCTCACGGCCTATCTTTTCAAGTAATAAATTCACCCCACGATTGAGGAGGATCAAGAGGTCGTACCCCTGGCCTCCCAAGCGGGCCAACCATTTGGAATACTGCATGCTCACATCAAAGACATCGCCATGGAAGAACCAGGCCTTCTTGCCATCCAGCTCTAGTACCAATTTATCCCGCAGATAAAGGTTACCTAAGCGGTAATCGGAGAACTTTCGTAACATTTCATCGTGATTTCCGGTCAGATAATAGACCGGGATGCCTTGTTCGGCAAATTTCAAAAGCCGTCTCAGAATCTGCATATGCGATGCTGGCCAATAACGCTTCTTGAACTGCCAGATATCGATAATGTCCCCGTTGAGAATGACTGTACCCGGTTCAATTTGGTCCAGGTACTGAAGCAGTTCCTTGCCATGGCAGCCGTAGGTCCCCAAATGCAAATCCGACAGCACCAACAAGTCTATTTTGCGCTTTTCCATCAAAGAATATTCCTTGGGGCACAAAAATCTCGGTTCTATGTAAATTCAATGTGAACGATGCAGGGTCAAAGCCATTTGTATGCTAAATTGGACGTATGAATTGGTTTATTAAGAGCCACCATGAAGCTGTTTGACCCTTTTGGTAACCCTTTGCTGATCAAAAGGGTACTGTTTGGCGTTTTCGGATCATTTTTCTACATTGGTTTGTGCGTTATCAACCGGCTTCGTATAAACGGCACCGATATCGTGCGGGATTTGCCCTCGAACAACGTCTTGTTCGTTTCCAATCATCAGACGTACTATCGTGATGTCATGGCCATATTCCATTCTATTTGTGCGGCCAAGTGGGGTTATGGGCGGAGATTGTGGTCTCCCTTCTATTTGTTATGGATTCCGGCAAGATTGTATTATGTAGCCGCGACCGAGACCATGAAGAAGAGCGGTTTTCTTCCATGGTTATTCAGTTTGGCAGGGGCCGTCACGGTCAAACGTTCTTGGCGAGAAGCCGGTCAAGATGTTCAGCGCCGGGTGGATGTTTCCGAAGTGGAGAAAATCTACAAGGCCTTGGACTTTGGATGGGTGTTGACTTTTCCTCAAGGAACCACCAAGCCCTATGCAGAAGGAAGACGGGGTGTTGCCCAATTGATCCTTGAGCAGAAGCCTGTCGTGGTCCCGGTCGTGATCAACGGTTTTCGCAGGGCCTTCAACAAGAAAGGCTTGCTGCTCAAGAAAAAAAATGTGGACTTGAGCGTCACCTTCAAGGCACCTTTGGAAATTGATTACAGTGCCGGCAAAGATCAAATTATCGAACAAATCATGGATGCGATCGAACAGAGCGACCGCTTTCGTTTCCCGCATTACCGCCAGGCCCAAGCGTAAAAAAATCCTCTTTTTCGTGAGAATGCAGGGTAAGTAAGCCTGATCGGGTCAATTGAAGAAGCATATTGCGGGCTCGTACGGTTCCGATATTGAACATGGCCTTGCATTGGGGAACATTGATCCGCGGCTTGACCCGCAGATAATCTAACAAGGCTTGTTCTTTGCTGCCAAATTCAAGAATCGGGGCGTCCTCTCCTTGAGGATCTTCGTTTCGTAACATTCGAATACTCATTTCCGAGGCCAAGAGGCATTGGTCTTTGCTCCGAATATAAACCTCCCATTCGTTCTCCTCGTTCAAACAACGGACCGGTTTATCCTGCGATTCGTGGATTTCCACGACCAGGACTTCTTTCATACCAATTTGAAGCGGATGAAAATCCAAAGCCACTTCGGGTTTACAAAAAAAACCTCCGGCATTTTCCAGCATTTGCTTCTCCGCCTCCGTATCCAAATGCCGAAGACTTCCGTTATCCCGAACGCCCACGAGCAATCGTCCTCCCCGGGTATTGGCGAAGGCGCAGAGGGTTTTCGCGATTTTGCGCGAGGATGAAATGGTTTCCTTGAAGTCTTGGCGATCGTGTTCCCCCTCCTCGATCCACTGATAGAAGGCCACATGGCCCACGGTGCTCCCATTTGCGGCCTTCAATCGGGGGGGGATGCGGTCAAGTGACGGGGGGCGATGGGGCTTGGTTGCCTTCTTCACGGCTTGAAATTAAGGGGAAGGTTGCTGCAGGAGGCATTCGGGGTCCCAGAAAACGTCCCTGAAGTTGTGGACGGTATCGTCCACCACCGTGATGCCTTCTGCTCGTAACCGATCGGCCATGGCGTTTTCGCTCCCAAAATGATGTTTCCCGCTTAGGACCCCGTTGCGATTGACCACACGATGGGCAGGAACGGCCGGAGTCACCCCGTGCGATGCGTTCATCGCATAGCCTACGGCTCTTGCGCTCCTCCCGCTCCCCAAGAATTTCGCCACGGCTCCATAGCTGGTGACTCGTCCATGCGGTACCAGCCGAACCACGTCATAGACCGCCGCAAAAAAATCTCGTTCCATCCACCTCAAAAATACCTTTGGTGAATCTGATTTTTTCCCCTAATTTGCGATGACATTTAGAATATGGAATTTGTTATCGGAGGGGTCTCGGCCTTGATGGATGCGCGCTTTGCGGCCGCTGCCGGCACAGAGCGTGTGGTTTTGCATCCTTGGATCAGCCGCCCGCAATCAAACCGTGGGATCGGCTTTCTACCCGAGGCGATCGGGGAACTTGAAGGGACGCCAGAAGAAATTTTGAAACAAGCTTTGGCCGTATGGAACGAAATCAAAGGCTGGGTTTCGGGACCTGAAATTTGGCTGGCTGCCCCATGGCCCTATCTTCCAATGGCGCTGGAGGCTTTTGAGACCTTCGACGGTTGCTGCGGCGTTATGGTGACCGATGCGCAATCTGCTGCCCCAACTGTCTTGCAGCATCCTCCTTTTGAAATTCCGCCAAGGGTGCCCTATGCCGTCAATTATGCTCCTTGGACTCCTGGGATTCCTAAGGCCCTTGGGATTCCCGGGCCCCCTGGGATCACGAACGCGTGGACTGCCCAGAACCCGCCGGATTGGGTGGTGATTGCCCCAGACTCGATAATGACCCTGCCCCTAAACGTCGACACCCTACGGTATCTACGGGTGGAGACCCTCGATGAGGTGATGGCCCTGCAAACAAGACAAGGACTTCCCCGCTTTGCGGGTATTTACCTCCAAGCCAATGCTCCTGAAGAGGGCACCGACTACGAGGTTTGGCAGGAAATTATCGATCGAATTTGCTTATAAAAATCTTCCCCTTACGTAGTGTATAGGCAGGTTTTGCACCATATAGCGTGATTCGTAGGTGGTGAGGACGGAAAGGGCGTCTTGTTCGTAAGGATTGCGCTGAGCAATATGTTTTGGGGAGTGAACATCCCGAATACAGCGCTCGATCAGAAGGCCTTCGGCCTGCCACGCTTCCACGGTGTATTCGAACAGGGATATGTTATCCGTCTTGAGGTGAATGCAGCCGTCCGGGTTCAGGATATTGCGGTAGCGACGTAGAAAAGCCGGAGAGCTTAGTCGTTTTTTTTCACGACTTTCCCGTGGTTGGGGATCAGGAAAGGTAATCCATATCTCGTTGACTTCGCCACTTTCAAAATACGATTCGATTTCTTCCAAGCGGGTACGCAAGAAACCTACATTGTTTAGTTGTTTGCTTTCCAAGAGTTTGGCGCCATGCCACATCCTGGCCCCCTTGATATCAGCACCGATCCACCAACCATCCTTAAACTTCTCGGCCATGCCTACGGTCCATAAGCCGGTTCCACAACCCAATTCGAGGGTGAGCTTTTGGGGAACAGCAGGACCATCATGGGGTTCAGGCAGGGGGGAGGACGGGTGATCGGGGGAATCTAAGGGGGTAATGGGGCAGGCAAGCATCGCACGCCATCGCCCTGCGCTGTGTTCGGGATGTTCCCAAACCCGGGGCATGGCCGCCATTTCCGCAAAATGTGCCAGCTTGCGCCTACCCACCGATAAACGGTTTTTGCAGAATGCGGGCGTATAAGCGAACAGTGTTTTCGAGGCCCAGGTACAAGGCATCGGAAACCAGGGCATGGCCAATGGAGACTTCGTGGAGCCAGGGAATATGCTGATGCAGCGCGCCCAAATTGGCGAGGTTCAAATCGTGTCCTGCATTCACCAACAGCCCCAAATCGGCGGCAACGCGTGCAGTATCCATGTAAGGGGTCAGCAATTCCGAGGTTTGTACCGAGCCTCCATAATGTTTCGCATAGGACTCGGTATAGAGTTCCACCGCATCAAACCCGAGGTGGGCGGCCCTTTGGGCATGGACCGGGGATGGATCAATGAAGGCGGAAACCCGAATACCGACTGCCTGGAATTGTTCAACCAAGGGCGCAAGGCGCTCGGCATGCATCGTAAGATCCCAACCGTGATCCGAGGTCAATTGGGCAGGTTCATCCGGCACCAAGGTGACTTGTTGGGGCTTGAGTTCCAGCACCAAGTCCATGAAGGAAGGTTCGTAAGGATTCCCTTCGATGTTGAGTTCGGTTTGCAGGCGACTTTTGAGCAATCGAACATCGTGGTATCGTATATGACGGGCATCCGGTCGTGGATGAACGGTGATCCCATCTGCCCCGAAACGCTCGCAATCCAAAGCAACGGCCAAAGGATCGGGGACATTCCCGCCACGGCTGTTGCGAAGGAGGGCGATTTTGTTGATGTTGACGCTAAGCCTGGTCAAAGCGAGAAGCTCTCACCGCAGGCACAGGATCGGGCGGCGTTCGGGTTATTGAAATGAAATCCTTTGCCATTGAGCCCGTCACTGAAATCCAGTTCGGTGCCGATCAAATAAACCAGGCTTTTTTTGTCGCAGAGCAGTTGAACACCCTTGTCTTCGAAGCGCTGGTCTTCGGGTTGGGCGTCTGCTTCAAAATCCATACGGTAAGAGAGCCCCGAACAGCCTCCGCTGAGCACAGAAATGCGGAGATAGGATTTGCCGCTTTGCTCGGGATCCTGGAGCAGGGCCTGAACCTTGTCAGCGGCTTTTTGGGAGATTTGCAACATAATTCCTGCAAAATTACAAGGAGCGGAGGGAATTTCCTTAAATTCGACATTCCATGGAAAATGTCCCTTCAATGCAAGAAAGCCTTAGCGAGTTTACAAGGGTTGAACATCTGGGAATTGCTGTGCATTCCTTGGAGGAGGCCGAGCCATTGTACACCCGCTTGTTGGGGGTCCCGCCCTACAAACGTGAAACTGTGGAATCCGAAGGGGTGGTGACCAGCTTTTTTCAGGTGGGGCCTAACAAAATTGAATTGTTGCAAAGCCTCAACCCCGAAGGCCCTATCGCCAAATTCTTGGCCCAAAGGGGCGAAGGATTTCACCATGTTGCTTATGCCGTGGAGGATATCCGTGCCTCGATGGCCAGGCTACGTGAGCAAGGTTTTCAACTGCTATCGGATGAACCCCGGCACGGAGCAGACGATCAGTGGGTTTGTTTTTTGCATCCACGCAGTGCGGGGGGTATGCTGGTTGAATTATGCCAGCACCGCATGCACGACGAGCAATCAGGGTAAGGGCATTGTCGGTTGGTTGTTGGGCTTAGGTGGGGATAACACCGAGGCGGCGACCCACTCTGCCAAAAGCGTCGATTACCGTCTGCAATTGCTCCGTGGAATGGGCCGCAGACAATTGAACCCGAATCCGGGCTTGGCCTTGTGGAACAACCGGATAGAAGAAACCAATCACATAGACTCCTTCG
The DNA here is from genome assembly GCA_016872125.1 of Sphingomonadales bacterium. Taxonomy (GTDB): domain Bacteria; phylum Bacteroidota; class Bacteroidia; order UBA7662; family UBA7662; genus SYHX01. The sequence continues at coordinate 1,854 of VHBD01000046.1, read as the reverse complement.
TCAAGCAAGGCATCCGCCATCCGTTGACTCAAGGCCGCGTCGTAGAGCATAATGGGAACGATGGCCGATGCCCCATCGCGGATATCAAAGCCCAGGTTGAGGATCCCTTCTTTGAAGAAGCGCACATTCTCGGCAAGTTTGCGCGGCAACTCATTGCTCTCCTCCAGCATGCGAAAGACTTCGAGCGATGCCCCGACAATGGCCGGAGCCAAGGAATTGCTGAACAAATACGGCCTGGAACGTTGGCGCAGCATGGCGATCATTTCTTTGCGACCGGTGGTGTATCCGCCCATTGCACCGCCCAAGGCCTTGCCCAGGGTACCTGTCACCAAATCAATTTGTCCGTGTACCCCGCACAGCTCTGGGGCCCCTCTTCCGCTTGCGCCCAAAAAACCAGCCGCATGGCATTCATCCACCATGGTCATGGCCCCGTAGGTTTTGGCTAATTCCACTATTCGATCCAGCTGGGCCACATAACCGTCCATACTGAAAACCCCATCTGTAACAATTAAAACATTTTCGTGGCCGGCATCGCGGCATTGGATGAGGCAGGCCTCAAGTTCCTCCATGTTGTTGTTGGCATAGCGGTAACGATGAGCTTTGCACAAACGAACACCGTCAATGATGGAAGCGTGGTTGAGGGCATCGCTGATGATGGCATCTTTCTCCCCTAACAAGGGCTCGAAGACCCCTCCGTTTGCGTCAAAGGCAGCGGCATACAAAATGCTATCCTCTGTTCCATAAAATTGCGCAATGGCCTGCTCCAGTTCTTTGTGAATATCTTGGGTTCCGCAGATGAAGCGCACCGAGCTCATCCCAAAGCCATGAGAATCAAGAGCTTTATGCGCAGCATTCAGAACACGGGGATGGCTCGAGAGGCCCAGGTAATTGTTGGCGCAACAATTGATGGCCGTTCGTCCGTCGCTTAAGGTAATCTCCGCTGCTTGGGGCGAAACCATGACCCGCTCCTTTTTGTAGAGGCCTTGTTCTTGTAAGCTGGATAATTCTTCTTGCAAACGGATTTGCAACCCCTGGGCGTATGGTTTCATAACAATATTTTTTAATTACGAATCCTGGATGGTTTTCCAGATCAGATCTTTGAGTTCAACGAGGCCTTGTCCGCTGATGGCCGATATAAAAACAGCGGGGAGATCAGCAGGCAGTTCTACGCTCAAGGCTTGGCGCAATTCCTCGTCGGTGAGGTCAGCTTTGCTGACGGCGAGAAGCCGCCTTTTGGTCAGCAAGTCCGGGTTGTACTGCCCCAATTCGCTTAGGAGAATGCGGTATTGTTCTGGTATGGAGTCCGCATCGGCAGGAATCACAAAAAGCAATACCGAATTGCGCTCAATATGACGAAGGAAACGATGCCCCAGCCCTTTGCCGGCATGGGCGCCCTCAATCAGACCGGGAATATCCGCCATGACAAAGGATCGGTAGTCGCGGTAAGGCACGATGCCCAGGTTGGGGACCAAGGTGGTGAAGGGATAATCCGCAATTTCGGGTTTGGCCGCAGAGATGGAGGCCAACAAGGTGCTTTTGCCCGCATTGGGGAATCCGACCAAACCCACATCGGCAAGCAATTTCAATTCCAGGATATGCCAGACTTCCTGACCAGGTTCCCCCGGTTGGGCAAATCGAGGCGATTGCCGTGTTGCGCTCTTGAAGTGATGGTTGCCTTGTCCCCCTCGGCCACCGGGTAGGAGGATCGCCTCTTCCCCGTCGGAGGTGATTTCCAATAATTTTTCGCCGCTTTCCGCATCCCGTGCCACCGTTCCCAACGGCACTTCCAAGACAATATCGTTGCCTTGGGCCCCGGTTTTGAGGCCGGAAGAACCGTTTACCCCGGGCTCTGCG
>VHBD01000045.1 GCA_016872125.1 Sphingomonadales bacterium | reverse complement strand
TGGAAACGACCAACGAATGGATCATGGAACGGACCGGCATCGAAGAGCGTCGGTTTGCGGTTCCAGGTGTGGACACCACTTCTTCCATGGGGACCGAAGCGGCCAAACGAGCGATGGAAGCCGCTGGTATAGTGGCTGCCGACGTGGACCTCATTCTCTTTGCGACCCTTAGCCCCGATTACTACTTTCCAGGGCCAGGGGTACAACTCCAACAGAACCTGGGGTGCAGAACCATAGGGGCCATCGATATTCGAAACCAATGTTCCGGGTTTGTTTATGCCTTATCGATTGCGGATCAATATATACGCAACGGTGCTGCCAAATATGTTTTGGTCGTCGGTGCTGAACTGCATTCGGCAGGATTGGATTTGAGCACTCGTGGGCGGAATGTTTCGGTCATCTTCGGAGACGGAGCAGGAGCAGTAGTCCTTGGGTCCACCCAAGAATCAGGGAGGGGAATTTTGTCTACCCATTTGCATAGCCAAGGAGAGCACGCCACAGAGCTTGCCCTCCTGGGGCCCAGCACCAGGGAATGGGTTCCCCAGATTATGGAACGTAACGACCCCGATGATGTTTCGTATTTCCCCTACATGAACGGCAACTTCGTCTTCAAACATGCGGTAGTGCGATTTGCAGAGGTGATTGAGGAAGCCCTGCAGGCCAACGGGTACCAAGCCTCCGATCTCAAACTCATGATTCCTCATCAGGCCAATCTCAGGATCAGTCAGTATATCCAAAACAAAATGGGGCTTCGTGATGATCAGGTTTTCAATAACATCATGCGTTATGGAAACACCACTGCGGCCAGTATTCCAATTGCCTTGAGCGAGGCCTATGCCCAAGGCCGCATTGAGCCGGGTGATTTGTTGCTGTTTGCCGCCTTTGGTAGCGGTTTCACCTGGGCCTCTGCATTGATGCGCTGGTAGGTTCGGGTTTATATTCGGGAATAAACGTTTTCGTACGGGACCTGTATCGATCCTCGCCCAATTTGCAGGGCCATGGATTCGCTGCAGATCACTCCATTATGTTCCACCAAGGTAAAAAGCAGTGCGGGTTCATTCCTGATCCGGAATGCCTTCTTGGTTTGGGCCCTGGCGGAATTATCACTTAAATCCATCGCCCAAGGACAGTCTCGACCCGCTCTTTTGCCCTTAGGGATTCACCGAGAACCTGCACTAAACGGCTGGATTCCAGGCCAATGGTCTTGTCCATCCACCCCGCCTCGTCCTGATCTAAAGTGGTCAATGGCTGTAGCCGGTCGTTACCATCCCGTGATTCCATCCCTACAAGAAATTACATTCGCGGCGAGTTACGCTTCCCTTCAAAACTGGTTAACATTCGGCATAACCCAAAACGGAAGTCCACCACTGAGAAGGTACAAAATAAATCTTGGGTACAGCAAATCCATGAGCCGTAACCGTAGCGGTATATCGCTTGAATGGAACAGGCTGAGCAGCCATAACATTCAATCTCAAAGCGTAGCAGCAGCCCTTGGCTCCGAACAAGCCCTGGGCAAGCAGTGGCGCATTGGTCTGACCCTTCAACATCCCATGATCCTTCAGACCCTATCGATCTCAGAAACCAATCTCGACCAACGCGAAGAGCCTGTGCATGGACTTGGTTTAAGCCTGTTCACGATGATGAAAATCGACCCCTGGATCATCCATGGGGCAACACATTTCAGCCGAATCGAAGGATTGAGACTTGAAATGGGCTTCATCTATCGAAGAAAATCAGGCCTTGGTATGGTGTTCAGTACCGACCCCATGAATACCGTCATGAAGTTTGGATTATGTTATTTACGAAATAAATCCTCGGTATGGGCCTCCACCATGGACAGCCCATTACCCGGCCTTAGCTACCAGGCCGCATGGGAAGGAGGGAGGCCAAGAAAATGAGCGAGAGTATCCCATGCGGACTAACGTTGCCCAAAGTCGCCCTTAGTTGGTTGGGCATCCAATGGTTTTGTACGTTGTTAGGGGAAGGATATTTCCTGTGGGCACAAAGCGAACTTGACCAAGATAATGCGCAAATCCAAGAACAAATTCAGGCAACCCAGCATCCTATGCTGGAAGATATGCCGGATCGTTGGGAGAACTCTGCTTTGGACCTTCCGTGGACCCTCCAAAATCGGCTACCGTGGAATAAATCCCTGAGAGCCTTGGCCATGGAAACCCTGGGTTTAAGCAAAGAACAATGCTCGGCCATGGACAGCCTGGTGAGAGCGCATGGCAGGCCAAAGCAAGCCGCCTTCTGGCTGATGCTTCCCTGGATGGAAAGCCAGGTAGCCTTGACCTTTCAGGAAGCCTTGGGACGAGAATTCCCGCTCCATGACCTGCGTTTTAGAGCCTTAAAATCGGGAATGGATGTCCTCTACGGAACGCGTTATGAGAGCTCGAGCATACGCAATGAACAGGCAATTTTGGTAGAACGTTGGCAGTACCGCCTACGCCAAAAATACCATAACATCGGTTGGGCCATGACGATCGAAAAACCAGCAGACCGGAGCTTTGCCGGAATTCCCGGATTCTTTATTCAAGGTATAAGAGGCAAAATGATATGGCTACTGGGGGACTTTCACCCGCAATCCGGGAACAGGCTCTTGGGAAATACCCAGCGTATTCCGGCCTTTGCCAATCCATGGGCGCATTTCACTGGATCGGAAATTCCATTCGCATCCTCCAGAATGTCCAACGGTAACCAAGCAAGGGGGTTTTCGCTGCAAAGTGCATGGGGAAATCATCTGATCGTCATGAACTCCTATGCCTTGGGCATCTTGAACAGTCCCTTACCGGATGCTACTTTGGACGACTTGGCATTGGGGGTAAATGCTCTACCCAAGACCGCCGTGTGGATGAATTCATTGGCTTGGGAAAAAGAGCGATCATGGGGGATTCTAGGGCTTCAATTCGCGATGCCTTCCTCTCTGAATCTTCCCGCATCATGGAATTCATCCATCTTGACGACCCAAATCATCAAGGCAAATAATACCATAACCCCCGTCAAACAAATCATCAACAACCTCAAAACCTTGGGCTTTAATTACAAAATTCAAAGAAGAAATTACTTTTTTCAAAGCAATGTGGCCATCAGATCCTCTAACCCGAGCTTGGCTTGGAACAAGGCCCAAAACCCCAGGTACCCTGTTCTTGATCATATCCTATCTTGGGATTACAGTCATCTCCACACCTTGATCATGACTCCGCATCCAAGCTGGAGCTTGGGTCTGCGATGGTCTAAACTATCCCAAGGCACAGAGGCTTCTAGAATATTCAGTATAACATTGCCCACCGTAGGCCGCCGTCAATCTCTTGACCTTAACGCCCTTTGGTCTCCAGTTCCGTATTGGTCCCTCACGTTGCGATCCCATTGGGTAGAGGAAGGGCCTGAGCAGCAATTCGGAAGTCAATTTATCGCATGGAACAGAGGACTGGAAGGAAGAATGCTAAAAGGCCCCTTCAAGGATAGCCGATACACGATGATCTACAAACAAGCCGAGAGGGGGCGTCAAGGAGATTACCTTTTTCAATACCTGCGCATGCCGTGGCCATTGCATCAACGCAAAGGATTGGACCAGGGAATGAGCGGATATTTACAGATTGCCCATGGGTATTCCACTGCTCACCAACAAACTTGGGTTATCGCGTATAACCTGTTGTGGAAAAGGGTATTTCGAACCCATGCTGATTTGAAGATTGGTCAAACCTGGGCCATCGCTGGGCCGGAAGGAGAGCGTGTTACGGTCCGTGAAGATCAAAGTTTCGGGACAGGCTGGTGGACCGGCTCATCCGGGCAATACCGATTTACAGCATCTTTGCAAGGCCGTTCCGGTGGGAATGGTTGGCGACTGTGGGTTCGGCGTATCGAAGATGAAGATCACATCCGATGGGAAAGCGGTTTGACATACTCCCAGCGTTGGAATGAAAACTGAATTATTCGGCAGTAGATAAATGGGTGGTATCGCTCAAAGGCCCGGGTCCCCATCCGGCTCTGGTTGAAAATTCACCTTGCCAATAATTTTCGAGGAGTTGCACAATCATGCCTTCCTTAAGGCCTAATTTGCTGTTATGCAATTTACCGAAATCTGCTTGCTTCATGACCCAAAGAAACAAGCGCAAGGCAGGAGCAATCACGTCGGCCCGGTCTTCATTTAGCCCGTATTGCTCAGCCCTTTGGACTGGACTCATCGGGAGCAATTGTTCATACAGTTTCTCCAATTGCTTGTAGGAACATGGCTCGCCTTTGCCAGGACGTAACAAATCGAATACCTTGTTAATGTTTCCCCCACTCCCCCAAAAAGCCGAAGGTTTGAATGGGAGTAATTCTCCTTTCACAAAATCTTTGAAGGCTTTCCAATCATTTTCGCGGTCTGTTTTGTCCAAAAGACGAACGGCGCCCAGGGCGAAGGATTTACTTAGGATGGAGCGTTGACCTTGGATCAAAGAAATCTCGGTGGAACCACCACCAACGTCCATCAAAACCAATTGGTCCTCGGGGCCTGCCAAGGAACGGTGAGCTTTGTAGATTAACTCGGCCTCCCTTGATCCGCTAATGAGTTCCATCGCAATTCCAGCATCACGATGAATCGCTTCGATAATTTCGGAGCCATTGCTTGCCTCCCTCAAAGCAGAGGTCGCACAAGCCAAGGAATGATCGACCTCGTAGGCTTTGAGCAGGTAGCCAAAACCCTTCATCGTTTCCAGCAACTGTTGTCGACGAAGAGCGCCCACCTTTCCGGTTAAGAAAACGTCCTCTCCCAAACGGACCGGAACCCGAATGTATTCGATAGCCTTCCAATCAGGATTGGCGCCTTCATGGGCCAAAACCTTAACCACCAACAATCTAGCGGCATTGGATCCCAAATCAATGGCGGCTAACTTCAACTCTCCAAATTAAGATCACGAAGGTAATCATAAAATGCGGCCTGGGCCCTCACCGGATTGCCAGAACCTTGTGAGGAATCCTGCTCGGGGACTCTTCGACGATTTGCCTGAGGCCCGTTCAGGTAACGGGATTGCGTACAATCGGACCATTGAATTTCCATGAGGTTTAGCATTTCTTGTTGGAGCAAAGTGCTTTCCAACGGAAAGGCCAATTCCACCCGATGATCCATGTTACGAGCCATCCAATCTGCCGAGGACAAATAGAGCTTCGTCTTTCCCCCATGCCCAAAGGCATAGACCCTGGAGTGCTCCAGATAACGATCAATGATGGAGATAACCTGTATATGCTCGCTCAATTGCGGAACTCCTGGAATTAGACTGCAAATGCCCCGAACTATACAACGAATCTGAACACCAGCTTGGGACGCTCGATACAAGGCGGCAATTAGCGCTTCATCCACCAAGGAGTTGAGCTTAAGAAAAATCCATGCAGGCTGACCTCGCTTGGCCTCCTGAATTTCGTAATCAATCAAGGAGAGCAAAGGTTGGCGCAAAAAATAGGGAGCTACCAACAAATGCCGGTAGGAATAATGAAAATGACCTTTATCCAACGACTTGAAGAGTCTTGCGGCCTCCGCAGTGATTGATGGCGAACAGGTGAATAAGCCATCATCCGCATAGACTTTGGCCGTTTGCGCATTGTAGTTCCCCGTGCTCAGGTGGGCATAACGAACATCTTTGGCTTTTTCGCGCCGGGTCACAAGGCATAATTTACAATGCACTTTCATGCCTTCATAACCGTACAAAACCTCCGCTCCTGCTTCTTTTAACTTTTCGGCCCAGAAAATGTTATTTTCTTCATCAAAGCGTGCCTGGATTTCGACCACCGCACGCACTTTCTTACCATTAAGTGCCGCCGTGATCAAGGAACGAGCCACCGAAGACACCGGAGCCAAACGATACAAGGTGATCTCAATGGAGCGTACCTTTGGGTCCAAAGCAGCCTCTCGCAGAAATTGTAGAACGGTATTATAGGAATGGTAAGGGTGATGCACCAACCTATCGGCAACACGTATAGCCTTGAATAAATTCTGCTGCTCCGACCATAGGCCTGGGGAGCAAGATGACCAAACGGGATACTGCAGGTCAGGCCTTCCATGCAATGGAAATTGCCTCAAATCCCTGAAATTATGGTATCGCCCTCCCGCAAACAAGTCAGCGGATTTGACAGAGAATTTACGAACCAAGGCCTTGAGCAGGTCCTGGGGCATGGCCTGATCATAAAGAAAACGGACAGGATCCCCCTTGCCTCTTTTGCGTAACCCAGCCCGCATTTTATCCAAGATGTTTTGTCCCAAATCATGCTCCAAATCCAGTTCTTGATCACGGGTTATTTTGATCGTGTATCCATGAACTTTAGCCGGGGCAAGTGCCCGAAAAATATCTCTCCAATGAAGCCGAACGATATCGTCCAGGAAGATCACATACTGCCTTCCATTGAATTCCCCCAATGCAAAAAAACGCTGGGTGTAGCGAACCGGAATTTCCAAAATCGCATGCTGGGTGCCTGATGATTTTCGCTCATATTCCAATCGAACTGCGAAATAGAGGTAGGCATCTCGCAGTCTTAACTTCCTTGTTTTGGAATTAAGCAGAATAGGATTAAGATAGGGCTGTACCTTGGATTGAAAAATTTCATCGACCTTGGGCAACAGCACTGGGGGAATCGTCTGCTCGTCACAAAGTATGAATCCACTATCTTCCAACTTTGGGCGAATTTGATGCTGAAACAAAGCCTCAAATCGATCCTGCAGTTCTTGGGCCTTGAGGTGGATTTGGGTCAATACCTGCTTTGGGTGAAAATCCAATTTCCTTAAGGAGGCCGCCCCAAGTTGTATAAGGCGGTATTGGTTGGCCACCCGCACCCTAAAGAACTCGTCCATATTGGACGAAAAAATGGACATGAAATTCAAGCGTTCGCCCAGGGGAGTATCGGGATGCTCCGCTTCTTGAAGGACCCTTTCGTTGAAGTCCAGCCATGACATTTCCCTGTTGTAAAGCTCAATGCGACGGCCTTGGTAAAGCTTGCGAATCACCATCGGATGAGCTTCGCTAACGGATTGAGGTGCTTGCCTCTTGGAGCCGAAGGAAGGAAAATGTGGGTCATTCATGCGCTTAGATCGAAATTTTTAGCTGGTTCACGCTCAATTGCATCACCATGAACGGTCAATAATAATTCCCTTTGCCAGTTTGTGACGTTATTTTACGTAAAATTAACAAACTCCTCTTTCATGCAAAACTTAGGTTGGCTGTTGGTCTGCACCGCTTTTCTTGGCCATGCAGTCCCTCTGAAGGTTATCGCTCAAAATCGCAGCAAACCGAAGGGCCTCGACCTGTGTATCGTTCATTACAATTTGGAGAACCTGTTTGACACCCTCAACGATGTCAAAGTCAACGACGAAGATTTCCTCCCCCAGTCAGAATTGGCCTGGAATTCCGTGCGCTATTATACCAAATTGGGGAAATTGGCAAGAGTCATCGCTGGCCTTAACCAAGGCAATGTGCCTGATTTGGTGGGACTTTGTGAAATGGAAAACGAAGGCGTTCTCAAAGATCTGTTGAGACAACCCGAATTGCGTCGCAGCCCTTTAACCTATTTGCATTGCCCCTCGAACGATCCCCGCGGAATCGATGTTGCCCTTTTTTACCACAAATCGCACTTCAAGCCCATTGCACGCCAAGACCTCACAGTAGATTTACCTGGAGATACAGCCTCACCCACCCGTAAAATTCTCTTGGTCTCTGGCAAAATACCCAGCGGCGATACCCTTCATATCCTTGTCAATCATTGGCCGTCGCGTCGAGGAGGCCTGGAGAAATCGGCCCCCAACCGATATGCTGCAGCGCGTTGCCTTCGCAAAGCCGTGGATAGCCTCTTTGCCCTGTACGGTGGGCCCAACCGCTGTTCCATCATCATCACTGGAGACTTCAACGATACCCCACAGGATGCCAGTATTCGTTTGGTGCTGGGGGCAGATTCCACAGCTTCCAGGGGATTATATCACCCCTTTAGCGGCCGGGAGGGAGGGTCGTATTGCTTCCAGGATCGCTGGGAATGGCTAGACCAAATCATCCTAAGCCGTTCGCTGTTACCGAGTAACACTTCTCAAAACCACTACATCATCGGGTCAGCCCAAGCGTCCAAGGATGAATCCATGGTGCAGCAAGAAGGCAAATTCAAAGGATACCCTTACAAGACCTATGCGGGCAATCGTTATCTTGGTGGGCCTAGCGACCATCTGCCGGTACTTCTTCGAATACGTTGTCCTCGTTGCCCTTAGTTCTGCCAAATTGCCATGCCCAACCCAAATACCCTCGCCTCGAACTCGCCAAGCCTGAACAGGGCCTGGTTTGAATCATGGTTCGACAGTCCCTACTACGAAGAGATCTACGATCATCGCGACCTATCAGAGGCCAAAGAATTCATCCTCCGATTAACCACAAAGCTAGCTTTACCTATCACCGCTCAAATTCTTGATTTGGGTTGCGGTTGGGGTCGGCATACTCGTTCCTTTGCAGAGTTAGGCTATACCACGACCGGTCTGGATTTATCGCCGCGGCTAATCGCCAAAGCTCAAGAGAATTTTATCCAACCCAACAACCCTATCTCTGAGCGTATGAAGTTCTGTATCGGGGATATGCGTGATTTTCAATTGAATACGAATTTTGATGCTATTGTAAATCTCTTTACCTCGTTTGGCTATTTCGATGATAAGAACCAAGATTTGAAAGTTCTTGGCAATGCACATCGCCACCTGAAAGAAGATGGTTATTTGGTGCTGGACTTTTTTAACAAAGAGTTTGTTGTAAGTCAAATCAACGAATCCGAATATCGTTACGGGCCAAAATTTGACGTCAAAATAAGTCGTACATTAGCAGACGGGTATATTCTCAAATCCATTGAAATTATTCAACAAAAGTCGGGGGCGATCACCGAGGTCTACGTAGAAAAAGTTCGTTGTTATAGCCCCGAAGAACTTCAATCCATGCTGAAATCAAGCGGTTTCGAAGTACTCCAACATTGGGGTGACTACCAATTATCGCCAGCTGGGCAAGGCAGTCCCCGCTGCATCTTTCTGGCGCGTAAATCCTAAGACAATTCCCTTGAACCTTCTCCCAAAATCAGATGCGGTCATGAGTGCCCTTCGATTGGTCGCGTTACCATGGGTGGGATTTATCACGGCCCTTTATATCCTTCGACAGATCGGCTGGTTAATGGCCCCTCCAGATTGGGAGCTGTACCTCTTTCGTGCGGTTAACCAATCCTCTTTACCCTCTTGGATGAACACCTTGGCTATTCTCGCCAGAAATCCATGGACCTGGACGCCTTTGTATTTGGGTATTCTGGCTTGGTTGCTCTTCCAACCAATTCCTAAGGTTTGGCAAATTGTCTTTCTTCTTCTTTTGGCAGTAACCCTCAGCGATCAAATGTCTGCGTCGGTGATCAAGCCCTGGGCTATGCGCCTTCGCCCATGCCGCTACCCTGAAACCGCCTCTGATTGCCGTTTGCTTGTACAGTGCGGCAGTGGATTCAGTTTTATTTCCTCCCATGCCAGTAATCACTTTGCGCTTGCA
>VHBD01000044.1 GCA_016872125.1 Sphingomonadales bacterium | reverse complement strand
GGGTTGAATTATGGCTTGAATCCGTTCGATGGCAGGAATTTCTGTTTCGGCATGGCCGGCCTCAATGAGCAGCATTTCATCCCCGGCATCCAAGAAATGATGGTGCTTGATTTCGGAGGTAATGAACGCTTGGGCCCCGGCGCTTTTGGCTTTGGGCCATAAATCAGCGCCAGCGCCACCGCAATACGCAATTCGACCTATGCCTTGAGGGGATATTGTTGAATATGCAACTAGATTGGAGTGACGCAACGGGCAACCTAAGGTCTTGGCCACAAGAGCTAGGAATTCATGGGCCTGCATGGTCTGGGGTAGATCCCCTACCAATCCTAATCCAAACGAAGGCGCCGATTGCTCCAAGGAAATAAGTTGATAGGCCACCTCCTCGTAGGGATGAGCCTGCTTCATGGCTGCCACCACCCGTTGCACTTTCCAGGACTCCAAAACCATCTCCATTCGAATTTCTTCCACCATTTCTCTTTGATTCATTGAGCCCAATACAGGGTTGGCCCCCTCCATCGGCATGAAGGTGCCCGTGCCTTGTACCCCAAAACTGGCTTCCCCGTAATTCCCCAAGACCCCTGCTCCAGCCTCAAAAAGAGCAGAGCGAACGGATTCAGCATGCGCTAACGGTACATAGACCACCAATTGCCTCAAAGAGGCCTTCAAGGGTTCCAACGCTTGCCGATTCACCAAACCCCAGGCATCGGCCACAACCCCGTTCACCCCGTTGGGCATGGCATCCAAATTGGTATGGGCCGCGTAAGCACAAAGACCTTTTTCAAGCATCCGGTGAACCAAACGCTCCACGCGTGATCCTTCCCCCAACCTGTGCAACGGATGAAAAAGCAAGGGGTGATGGGTCACCAACAAGTTGCAGCCGCTTTGTTCGGCCTCATCAATCATGGCCTCGTTCACATCCAGGCCCACCATGATCCCTTGAAGTTCTCTGCTCATACGGCCGCATTGAAAACCGCATGCATCGTAGGCTTGCTGCATTCCTATCGGGAAGGCTCGATCAAGAATTTGAACAGCGTCGGCAATTTGCATCGTATAGCGTTAGGGCGTTTAGCGTTAGGATTAGATTACAGGGGAATATCGTGTAAAGTCCTTCAAGCCAAAGAATCAAAAATAAACCAACCCCTTACTTTTGCGAAAAGAAATTGTTTCGGCTGAAACCACCCCTTGAAATTACCATCTCTCTCGCGCATTCCGGATCAAGCCTGGCTCAGGCCCTTCTTATGGCCCTTGTCGCAGGTGTACGGGCTCATTACCTTTTTGAGAAACCTGGCCTACGATCGAGGTTGGCTGAAATCCCATGTCCCTGACCTCCCCTTGGTTTGTATCGGAAATATCAATGCAGGGGGCTCGGGCAAAACCCCTCATACCGAACTCATTGCGGCCTATCTCTACGAAGTCCTTGGTCCTGTCGCCATCCTGTCCAGAGGCTACGGAAGGCAAAGCCGTGGTTTCCATCTGGCAAAACCGACCGACGGCTCGGACATCTTGGGCGATGAGGCCCATATGCTGCACGCCAAATTGCCCTTCATCCCCCTGGCAGTCTGCGAAGATCGTTTGAAGGGCATCGAACAATTGCAGGCTGTCCATCCGGAAATCAAGGCGGTGATTATGGATGACGGGTTTCAACACCGCAGGGTACGGCCACATTGGAATATTGTGTTGAGCGATTACGGCAAACCCTTCTTTGATGATGCCTTGCTACCGCTGGGGGGATTGCGGGAATACCAAAGCGCCTACCGTCGAGCCGATATGATCATTTTCACCAAATGCCCTCCTTCGATTCGGCTCTACGACCGAAAATATTACGGGGGACGTATCGCAGATTTCCCTACAGAACGGATTCTCTACTCCTCCTTGGTCCATTTGGACCCCATTTTCATGGAACCCTTTGAGCAACATCTGCTGAAACCAGATGGTCATTATTTATTGGTTACAGGAATTGCAAACACGGATTTGTTATGCGAACACCTGAACAACAGCGGATTGATTTATAAACATATCGCCTACGCCGACCATGTGGACTATAGCCAAGATGTTTTGACCGAGATCCAAAGCGCCTTTGCCAATTTACATAGCCCTATCAAAGCAATTCTTACCACCGAGAAAGATTTTGTGAAACTGGCTTCGAATCCCATGTTCTTTGTGCAGCACAAGATGCCTTTGGCCTATATTCCCATTGAAATTGATTTCCAAGAGCGCGATCGCAAACAACTGCAGGTGCATTTGAACAATTTTGCCGAGAAATGCCGAGAACCATACTGATTATCAGCAGATTCGTTACCCTAAGGGTCTGGCTCATTGCATGGGTTACCCTCTTGGGGCTCTCCGTTTCCTCCGCCCAATCCTTATCAGCCACCGCATCAACTCCGCGAATAACTTGGTCCACCCAAGAGTTGACAGGCTTTATGATGGACAGCAGCCTATTCCACAATTGGATACGTGATCGTGATACCTTGGACCTCGATACCTCAGGGATTTTTGCCAAAATGGTGCAACCAAGCCTCGCCGGTGAAGGCCAAGAAATCAATACCGGCGGGGTAGGTTATCCTGCCTATGCCTTATGGTGGAATCCCATGAATAGGCTTTGCTCAATGAACCATCACGGAATTTTCAGCGGCTCCATGCATCCAAGTCAAGCCTACTATTTTCCAAAAATTCCGCTGACCCGCGTTGAGTTTCAAGCGGGAGGTAACAATTTACAAGTCCTTCAACTGAACCATCACCAGCAAATTGGGCCTACCCTCAGCGCCGGCATACAATTTCGGAGCATTACCCACGACGGATTCCTTCAACGATCAGGATCCAATTTCCGAAACACCGATCTGTACCTTGTCGGTAGCCTGCGACCAGGCCGGCATTTCATGACCGCTACCTACCAGGTTTTGTCGGCGGAACTCAGCGAAAATGGAGGGGTCGCTTCCCCCGGTCTTCCGTCCGCTTCCGGTTACAATCCATTGAATTTGAACATTCAACTTCGCAATGCGAATTCCAAGCACCAAGAAGAACGCTGGAGCCTCGAAAATCACTGGTCATGGCGGGCTCATCAGCCCCAGGCCCCGCGCTTGGTACACCGTCTGCGCAAGGAAACGCAACGCTGGAAATTTGCCGATGAGGCTATCGCCAACAATTTGGCTTTTTATCCAAGTGCGTCCGGCCTCAAGGATAGCAGCTCCGCCAAAGACAGCCTTAGGCAATCCACCTGGACCCATCGATTGGGGATGGAACACCACTTCTCCTCGGAGCATTTGTTGCAATACGGATTGGAGTTTTCACTCCTGAATTATTACAGCGGATCAACCCACCCCGCGGCGAATCTTGAACAAAACAACGCCCTTCGTTCCGATTTCGGATGGCTAGCCTATGGTCGCTGGGAATTTCAACCTCAAGGCTTGTGGGTGGATTGGCGTCAGGGTCTCTACCATAGCTATTTGCCGCTGATGAGCGCTTTGAAAATAGGCTGGCAAGCGAGTGCACCCTATATGGGGCAGGACAGCGCTGATGCACTTGGTAAGCCAACCCCCAAGCGATTGCTGAAGGGGGTCACCTTGGAGGCCTTTGTGGATCCACCAACCTATGCCCAACGATGGATGATCACCAATTCTTCGGCCTGGAACTTACCGGATTTGCAAGCCGCCCAAGGGCTATTGCTCTCCATAGAAGGTCGACCACGGGGCCAGACCTTGGATCAATGGACGCTTCGGGTAGGTTTGATGCGTAACTTGATTGGCCTGGGTATTGTAACAACAGACAGCCTATTCTCGCAAAGCAGCGGGATACGCAGCCTCCTTATGTCCAACAACCGTGAGGCCGTGACCTACCTGGGTCTGCGCGCCAAGGGCAACATGCGGGCTGGCTCCATTGGACGAATCCAATGGACCTGGAATTACCATCATTTGTGGCAATGGTCCAACAACCCCACGTGGGTTCCGTTGCCTCTATGGGCTTGTGATGATTGGCTTTATATTCAGCGTCGTACCTTAGCAGGATGGACATGGTTGGCGGGCCTTGCCCTTCGTTACCAAACCCCCTTTGCGGCGCCGCATTACCGTCCCGAACTGGGCATGTGGACTTTGGCGATGCCGACAGGGCAAGGTAACCCGTTGAATACCATGAACGGGAATTATCCATGGATTGACCTCCTTGCAGGGATCAGGGTACAAAATACCTTACTCTATGTTCGCTGGGAACATGCCAACATGGGATGGCCCGCCCAAATTGGTCAATGGGTCCCCGGTTATCCGTTGGGGGACCGAAGACTGCGTTTCGGCTTGGATTGGAAATTCCTGGATTGAAATGCCTCCAAGGAAGGAGACTTAGGTTTTCTGCTTCTTTTTCTTGGCGGCAGGAAAAAGAATATTGTTAAGGATGAGTCGGTATCCCGGGGAATTGGGATGCATACTCAATTCGGTGGGGGGTTCGCCGACCAGATGTTGGTAATCCTCCGGGTCATGCCCCCCGTAAAAGGTCCACGTCCCTTTGCCAAAATTACCGTGAATGTACCGAGCCTCATGCAGGCTCTTGGTTTCACCCATGATGAGGACCTCCGGTTTGATCAAATCCTTGTTGAAGGCGGTAGTTTGCCCCATGAATCCCTTGATCACCTGCTGATGGTTTTGGCATAGCATGGTGGGCACCACATCCCATTTGGCCGAAAAATCAAAGAGGGCAAAGAAATCTTCGTTTTCGGTCATGGGGCCTCTGGTATTGGTCACATCGATATCCGAAAATTCGTACTCCAAAGGATTGGGGGTTAAGGTAAAATCCTTGAAAGCCAAACATTGATCGTAATCCAAGTTGGATGAGGCCGATGGGGCTGCAGGATCTCCGTCGTACATGGACTCGCAGATGTCCAACCCTATGGACGAAAGGGCAATGTCGTAGGAATCCGTTGCCGAACACATGGCAAACAAAAAGCCTCCCCCGGCCACAAATTCACGAATCCTCTGAGCAACCGCGGACTTCAACTGGGATACCTTGGTGAATCCTCTGCTCAAGGCGGTTCGTTCAGCCTCTGCAACTTCGGCCTGGTACCATGCCGCGTTTCGGTACGCAAAATAGAATCGCCCAAATTGCCCAGTAAAATCTTCATGGTGAAGATGCAGCCAGTCGTACATCGGCAATTTGCCATCGAGGACCTCCGGATCGTAGACCTTGTCGTAGGGTATCTCTGCATAGGTCAAGGCCATGGTCACGGCATCATCCCAAGGCTGTTTAGTAGGCGGCGTGTACACGGCTATGCGCGGAGCTTTCTCCAATTTGACCAATTCCATATTGACCGCCGGGTCCTGAATTTCCGCAAGAATCCCCGCATAGGTGTTCTCTGCAATGACCTCGTAACTAATTCCACGCAATCTGCATTCCGCCTCCAAACCCATTTGGTGGGCCATTGCGAAACTCCCACCCCTGTAGTTCAAGAGCCACTGGGACTCTATACCCTTGCTGATGGCCCAATAGGCGACTCCGTACGATTTGAGGTGGTCCTTCTGTCCTTGATCCATGGGAATCAAAATGCGGGTGGCCTCTGCCTGCTGCCCAAGACCAAGCCAAACTCCTACCAGTACAACCCAGAAGGCTTGGCACGAAATCGCAGACTTCATGGGGACACTCCTTGGGAATCGAACAGGGACCATGGAGCCAAAATTAAAAAGAGTAATCGCAATGCCGTTTATTTTCCTTCGCCCTTGAGGATAATCAAAAGCGTATAAATAAGAATTTTAAAATCCACCAGAAGGGATCGATTCTCCACGTACAGGATATCGTATTGCAGCCTTTCGATCATCTGTTCCACATTTTCGGCATAACCGTAACGGACCTGCCCCCAAGAGGTCAACCCTGGACGAATTCTCAAGAGATGGCGATAATGGGGAGCCCTACTAACAATTTGGTCAATGTAGAATTTGCGTTCAGGCCTAGGGCCTACCAGGGACATTTCCCCGATGAGTACATTCCAAAATTGAGGCAATTCATCCAAGCGCCATTTGCGCATCACTTTACCCCATGGTGTAATCCGAGGATCGTTTAGGGATGAAAGTTGAGGCCCGTCAAACTCCGCGTGCTCGGTCATGGAACGGAATTTAAGGATCTTGAACGGTTTCCCTTTGAGCCCCACCCTTTGTTGACGGTACAAAACCGGTCCCGGCGAGTCCAAACGAACCCTAAGCATGCAAAACATCATGAGCGGAAACAAAACGATCAAGGCCACCATCGCCACAAATTTGTCCAAGATTGCTTTGATCAATTGCTGCCAGGCGGGCATAACCTCGGTTCGAACTTCGATCAGCAAAGCCCCGAGAATTTGTTGCATTTTCACTTTCCCCAACAACAAATCATACATGGAGGGAACCATCTTCACGATCACTCCTTCAGAACGCAGGCCTTGCAGTGTGGTCGGTAATTTATCCCGATCCTCGGGTTCGATGGCCAAGATAACTTCTTCGATTTCGTACCGATGAATGATATCGCTAATGGATTCCACCTCCCCCAAATTCGATAAAGTAGGTAAATTCTTAGCCTCCAACCGATCGGGCCTGTGGCCGTTGAGGTACACAAAGCCTACAAACTCGTTTGCCGGGGGAAGACCAGGGGCATTCATCTCCTTATAAATTCGAGCGGCCTCGGATCCAGCCCCAACCAACAAGGTTTGAAAGCGAATCAAACCTGCCTTCATCCGAGCTGAAATACCGCTGAGTACGATCATTCGAATCAGCCAAGTGATTGCGGTATGTAACAAGGTCCACACCAACAGACTGCGTAAATAAAACCGGTAATCCCGAACATAATCATCTAGAATGACCGCAAAAAACAAAATAACCCCACCCACCATCACCGAGAACAATAGGCGACCCGTCTCATTAAGCCTGGATTTCCGGTAAATATCTTGGTAGGAACCAGACAAGCCGTATAACAACACCCAACCCCAGGGCAGGGTCAACAATCCCGTAAACAATTGCATATCCAGATCGGTGTAATGGAGGTCTCCAAACCAGTCCTTGACCACATAAATTTTTCGGTAATAGAAAAATAAGGCCCAAGCCATTGCCGCGGCCACCCAATCCCCCGCCACCAGCACTGTCAGGTCCATATGCCGCCTTTTCATTGCAACCATTTGAGGTTATCCACCCGCACGACTCCGTTGCCTTGGGTTGAACTAGTAAGGAAAGGCCTCAACATGAGGCGATAACGAGCTCCGCTTACCATTCCCAAATAGGGGGTAAAATTGATGTATTGCTTGTTCCACCCTATGGATGGGGCCAGTTCCACAATCCACAACGGGTCGCTGATATCGGAACCCACTTGGCTTTGGAGGCCGACCTGCAACGGGATGTTGTTACGATAATTAATTTCGAGAAAACATGGTTTCCCGGGGGTTAAGGCAATTTGATCGATGCTTTCCGCAATGAGGTACGGCGCTCTTTGATCCACCGCCATGCGCAGGCAGGATGTGCCCTCCATAACCGAGTCCGAATTGGAATCACGTAAAAGCACGGTATCCGAACCAAGCCGAGCACGCATACCAAATCCTAGATTATCAAAGTTTTCTAGCCAGAGATAACGGACGGTGTTCCGGTAAGTTACCCGAGGGCGTAGCGTATCGGTTAGTCCCCTTGTGAGGGGACGCACAGTATCCCATCGGTTGTAGAAGGGATAAATGGCCCGCGTTGCCGAAATACCGTTCAAGAAAACCCCCGCACTTAACTGCAGATTCACCGGACCTTC
Source organism: Sphingomonadales bacterium (assembly GCA_016872125.1). GTDB lineage: Bacteria > Bacteroidota > Bacteroidia > UBA7662 > UBA7662 > SYHX01. The sequence continues at coordinate 1,824 of VHBD01000044.1, read as the reverse complement.
CCTCAAGAGGGGAATGCGCGCAGGCAACGGAAAGGCACCTTGCAAATCCCCGTCAATGAAAACCCAAACATCTTTGATATTGGCCGACAAGGTGCCCTGGGTCTCAGGACTAGTTTCAAGAATCATGCTGTCAACGTACAGGTAAGAAGGAACGCCTTGGTCCGGCTTGTACCATCCGCAGCCTGCCAACCCGAAGGCCATCAAGGGACAGAGGATCCAAAGCGTCATGGTGGACGCTTTGATGGTTTGCCCCCTTGGGCTATTCCTTAAATCATTAGACATTCCTCTCAAGGGCTTTGAATTCTATCCAGAATTTGATAGGCCACCTTGAGAGCTTCGTAGCCTTCTTCGATGCTAACGGCCTCGCTGAGGTTGTTTTGGATGCAATGACCAAAGGCATCCAGCTCATCCCGAATAGCATTGGTGGGCTCCAACTGAGGTCTTTCAAAGGCAATGTACCTGGAGGGCTTATCCGGACCAAGCTGAATTTCTTGCCAAGCTTTGGAGTTGACCGGCTGGTCTTCGAGTTCGATGATTGCGAGCTCCTTGTCCAAGAAATCCAAGGACAGGTAGGCGTTGCTTTGGAACAAGCGCATTTTGCGCATGCTTTTCATGGAAATTCGGCTAGCCGTAAGATTCGCCACCGCACCGTTATGAAACTCAATGCGAGCATTGGCAATATCCGGGGTAGCCGAGACAATGGAAACACCGCTTGCGCGGATATCTCGGATCTCTGATTTGACCATGGCCAGAACCAGGTCGATATCGTGAATCATCAAGTCCAGAACAATGGATACATCGGTGCCTCTTGGGTTATACGGAGCCAAACGGTGGGCCTCTACAAACCGGGGCTGAAGGCCCCATTCCGATGCCTTCCTGAACACGGGATTGAAGCGCTCCACATGACCAACCTGGGCTTTGACCCCAGCCTCCCGAGCAACTTTAATCAATTCGGCGGCCTGGCTTGTGTTTTCGGCCAAAGGCTTTTCCACAAACAAGTGCTTCATCTGGCGAAGGGCCGCAAGGCCCAAATCGTAATGGGACAACGTCGGAGCTACGATATCCACCGCATCCACGCGCGACATCAAATCCTCCAGGTCTGCATAAGGATTAACCCCAAAGACCTCCACCGCCTTGGCCAAGGCTTGGGGATCCGGATCATAAACCCCCACCAAGTCAAATCGTTGGGGCAAATCCAACAAACATTTCAAGTGAATTTTACCTAGATGCCCTGCGCCCAACAGGGCAATACGAACAGGAGCATGGGAAGAATACTGGAATTCTGACGACATCACCCAACAAACTTAATGCCTCAGGGCTCTAAATTTAGGGCTTTATGCCAGCCCATACTGCACATTCCTTGCTTGATCTCCCCAAGCACCAAGGCTTGCGCCTTCGACTGGTGGATGAGTTACGCTCTAAAGGGATTCGTGACCAGGCTGTGTTGAAAGCGATCATGGAAGTCCCCCGACATTTTTTCTTGGACCAGGCCTTGGCGGAGCTGGCTTACCAGGACAAAGCCATGCCCATCGGAGAAGGCCAAACCATCTCCCAACCCTACACGGTCGCCTTTCAAAGCGAATTGCTTGCGGTGGAGCCCCACATGAAAATCCTTGAAATAGGTACAGGCTCAGGTTACCAGGCCTGCATTCTGGACCAAATGGGGGCTAGGGTATTCAGTGTTGAAACCATCAAGGCCCTTCATCGCTCGAGTCAACTATTGTTAAAACACTTGAAATGCAGAGCCAAATTGTTTGTCGGGGATGGTAGCCTGGGCCTTCCCTCGTATGCACCTTTTGATCGAATCTTGGTGACTGCTGCATC
>VHBD01000043.1 GCA_016872125.1 Sphingomonadales bacterium | reverse complement strand
CCCAAAATCACGGGAATTCCCCAACGCCCCCCCATCCACAGGGCCACATCTTTGGCCTGATAATACGGGGCTTTGTCTTGTTGCTTGTAGGATGCGTCATGCTCTTCATCCACCACGATCAGACCCCATCGAACCAAGGGCAGAAAAATTCCGGATCGGGGAGCGACGACCATGGAAATGCTCCCATCCCTTACCCCGTTCCATAGCTCGACGCGCTCACTGTCCGAATACCTGGAATGATAAACGCCAACCTCCGTATCCACATATTCTGCCAAACGGTTCACCAACTGATGGGTCAATGCAATTTCAGGAACTAGGTAGAGGACTTGTTGGCCACGTGCCAATGCATCGCGGATTAAGGCCAGGTACACCATGGTTTTGCCGCTGCCTGTAACACCGTGCAAAAGCACTGGCTTATCTTGGGCAAAGGAAAGCCTGCAAGCGTCCACGGCCTGCTCCTGCGCAGTAGTGCATTGAAGGGGAAGGCAGCGCCCGGACCGTAAGCGAATTCGGCTGACGGCATGAGTGGATTTATCCAGGAATCCCTTGTCGGTCAATGTCTTCAAAACCCCATAAGGAATACGATCCCAATTCAATTTGCCTTTCAAATCGCCGAGGCGAACCGGCTCGTGGCGAGGACTCAACGCCATCAACGCTAGAATAATTTCAAGGTGTTTGGGGCTTTTCTCCAACTTCGCCATAAGCTCCGATATGCTCTCACACCAGGAGGAATGCACCGCATAAGTGCGTTCCATTTTGGGGCGAAAGGCTCCGGTCAAGGACTCTTGAATGGATGCCAAATCGGCAGCCAACAAGTCCTTCAAAAGTGGCATGGGGGAATGTGGCTTCATCCATGCGCTGAGTGCATCCAGGGAATGGCCTTGGCCTTGCAACAAATGACGCCATAACGACAAGGTCAAAGGCGTTAAGCTATCGGTAAGCACCGCATCTTGCCCATCCTGCAAGGGCAATCCCACAAAAATGGACTCGCTCGAAACACGCAACATCGCGGGCAAACCGGCGAGCATCACGGCGCCTGGTGCCGCGAAATAATAGTCCATCAACCATGCCCACAATTCCTGACCCTTGGCACCCCATACCGGCATAGGTTCCAGGACTTCCAAGGCTTCTTTGACCGCAAAACCCGGAGCAGAATCAGTGATGTTCCAAATCAAAGCGCTGTATTGCTTGCGCTTGCCCAATGGAACCAGGAGTATGCGCCCTATCCAGTCTGAAGGTTCGGCCGCTGACGAAGTCCACGTCAATGGCAAAGCATAGGTATAGACTCCATCCACACCCAGGGGCAAAATCACCTCGACATACCAGGTTTTGGGGCTGCTCACCTTACAAATCTAACCACAAAGGACGAGGAGTTCCGAGGGACAGCACCTTGTTCGTAATTTGCTCGAACAATCCATGAACATCCAAGCCGCTGCCCGCAAACAAAGCTTGATCCGAATGGCCGCTGAAGTCGGATTCATGTATTGCGGGGTGGCTGTGGCCCGAAAATTGGATGAAGAAAGTGATCGCCTCGAGGCCTGGCTCCAAGAAGGGCGTCACGGCGAAATGCATTACATGGAACGATACTTCGAGGAGCGCCTTGATCCCAGACGTCTCCTCGAAGGCTGTCGATCGGTCATTGTCTTGCTGCACAATTATTTTGCGCCAAGCCACGAAGATCAAAGTCATGCGGGGATCCTGGGCCAGGGGTCTCCTAAAATTGCCCGTTATGCATGGGGTGAAGACTATCATCGTGTTCTAAAAGACAAAATGCGGAGATTGGTGGATCGCATGAAAACCGAGTTTGGGGACTTCAATTGCAGGGTCTTTACCGATTCGGCACCGGTTCTGGAGAAATCCTGGGCAGCACTTGCCGGAGCTGGTTGGATCGGCAAGAACACCAATTTGTTACAGAAACAGGCGGGAAGCTATTTCTTCTTGTCGGAAATTCTCTGCGATCTTGATTTTGAAGCGGATATGCCCGTTCAAGACCATTGCGGGCAGTGCACGCGTTGCATTGATGCCTGCCCCACCCAAGCCTTGGAGCCCTACCGTTTGGATGCCTCCAAGTGCATCTCCTATTTGACCATCGAATTGCGCCGCCAAATTCCGGTAGAGTTCGAAAACCAAATGGAGGGATGGGCCTTTGGTTGCGATATCTGCCAGGAAGTCTGTCCATGGAATCGCTTCGCCAAACCCCATCAAGAACCCCGATTCCAAACCCTTCATGATGCATGGCCCAGCGCAGAGGAATGGTTGTCCATGACGGAGGATGATTTTGAAGCCAAATACCAGCATAGCCCCATTGCCAGAGCAGGCTTGGTTGGGATGCATAAGAATATACGATTTTTAAGGCTTACCCCATGAACGCTTGGATGTTACGACTACCCCAAAATCGATTTTTCTGGCCCATCCTACTGGCATGCCTTGCCGTGGTCGCCTCCTTGCAATCGCTTTAGGCGCCTTGGAATTGATAACCTCCCTTCAAAACGAACAATCCAACGCATTGATTGCCGGCCTGATCGTTTTGACCGTTTTATCGCCTACGGAGGTGTTCCCTACCGTTCTGCGAAAAGAATGGGTGGAGCCCTATCATTTGAAAGCCTTACCCGCTGTGCTGGTATGGGTCGCCATGCAATGGCCTATCTACCAAGGGCTCTTGAGTTCCAGGCCTTCGTCGCTGAGCTCCACTGGCCAAACGGATTGAAGAAGGTCCAGCATGGGACTCAACGCCTCAAGATCCAGAGGGTCAAAATCATTGAGTTTAACACTATCCAAATCAAGCACACCAACCACCTCACCGTTCGCATGAATAGGGATGACCAATTCCGATCGGCTTAAACTGCTGCATGCGATATGCCCAGGGAATTGCTCCACATCCGGCACCACCAAAGGTTGGTTTCGTTCCCATACCGTTCCACAAACCCCTTTGCCTTTGGGAATACGGGTGCAGGCCACAGGGCCTTGAAAAGGCCCCAGAACCAAGGTGGAATCTTCGTTTCGAACCAGGTAGAAACCCACCCACCACCAGCCGAAGCCAGCCGTAAGCAAGGCGCATAAATTGGCGGCGTTGGCGGTCCATCCTGCAAGGGGATCGAACAAGGAAGACCAATCGCGCGCAATTTGAGGATAACGCTCCGCGCGATTGATCGTTGGGGTAATTTCGTAAGACAGATCGTGAGCCATGGATCGTGTTAATGGATACGACCGGATCGGTTGCTGAATTGTTCCATCACACCGGCTTCGTATTGCAAATAAGCTTCCCAACGATTGCGCACCTCGTCTTTGGGGAAATAGCCCTCGGCAAGGTCCATAAACAAGCGATAATGCCCCGCTTCGCTCACCATAAAGGCATGGTAGAAACGCCTGAGGTCTGCGTCGCTGCAATGCAAGGAGAGTAAACGAAAACGCTCGCAGGATCGCGCTTCGATGAGGGCGCAACAAAGCAGCCTTTCCAAGAGTTTCTGTTCCCGGCTAAGACCGCGAGGCTGAAAAGCCAAGAGGGCTACCACATATTCGTCGCTGCGCTGAGGGCCTAGGGCGATGTCTCTCTTAAACATTTCCTCCAAAACAGCTCGAAAATGCCCCCACTCTTCGGTAACAATGGGGGGAAGTTCCTGGACAATCCGCGAGTAATCCGGGTACTGCACGATCAAAGAAATGCATGAGGATGCCGCTTTCTGTTCGCAGAAGGCGTGATCTACCAAAATTTCGGAAATAGACTTTTCGGCAATTTCGGCCCATCGGGGATCGGTGGGCAATTTGAGTCCCAGCACGCTTAACCCATATGGGCCTCAAGCAGGGCCACCAAATTTTGTTTGGGGACCACCCCTACTTGCTTTTCGACCACTTGCCCGTTCTTGAAAACCAGCAAGGTAGGGATGCTGCGGATGCCGTATTGCGTGGCAATTTGGGGATTGCTATCCACATCCAATTTACCAACCAGGGCCTTACCGGACATTTCTTGCGCAATTTCTTCGACAACAGGTCCTACCATTCGGCAGGGACCGCACCATTCGGCCCAAAAATCGACCAAAACAGGTTGGGTGGAATTCAGGGCTGTTTCCTGAAAATTAGCATCGGTGAATTCAAAAGCCATGGTAGGTGAATTTAGGGGTGGAGGTGATTGGGAGGTTGAACAGGAGGCTTATATGCAGGTTGAACAAGTAAAGTGGTTTTTTTTAAACGTGGGTATTTTTTTTGATGATATGCAAATTCCGTGCCAAAGTTAAGGGTCGAAATGGACCTAATGCAAGGCATAACCAATCTCCAATTCATCAAGGGCCGCGAACAGGGATGGCTCCGGGGAGACCTTGATTCCCTCTGCATTCATGGCCACGGAACGTTGGTCCTCGGGTACCCACATTTCAACCTTCAAAGTCAATCGACCCGGGTGTTCCAGCAAGACCTGATGAAGGGCGGCATTCCTGGTGGGGTTCAAGGCGGCGAGGGACATTTGCAAGGTGAGGGTTCGAAATCTTTTGTCACGAATTTCTGACAGGAGTTCAATGTTATTGAATCGAAAAAAGCCAGCCTGTTGCCCATCTTTCCCTTGGAAATATTCCCAACGACCCGCGATCAGTAGGGCTGTGCCTGGGTCCAACAAATGCTTGAATTTCATGGCCTGGTCCCCTCGAAGTCTGAATTTACGCGACCCCTCTTTGTCCTCCACGGCAAAGGCCAGGACCTCCTGGTTCTTGGAATCCCGGAAATATTGAACATCGGTCACCAAAGCGGCGATTTGTATATCCAGGCCAGGTCTTTCGTCCAATTGGGACAAAGGCGTGAATCCCAGGAATTTGCTTTCCAAGGCATAATCATCCAACGGATGAGCGGTAATGTACAAGCCCACCACCTCTTTCTCTCTTCTTAGCATCTCAAGAGATGCCCAGGGTTCAATTTGTTGAAATACGGGTTCATGGATATCCACCATCCCTTCGGAACCAAAGAGGGAGGTCTGGGATTTGAGGTTCAGTTCCCGGTATTGTGTCCCAAAACGCAAGGCTTTTTCGAGCAAATGCGATCCTCCACCGGCTTCGGCATCCAGCAAAAGCCTGCGGTTGCCGTGAATGCCGTCCAGGCGATCCAAAGCACCGGCCTGTGCCAAAGCTTCCAATGTTTTTTTGTTGGCTTGACGGGTATCAATTCTTTTGCAAAAATCAAAGAGGGAACGATAAGATCCTCCTAACCCACGCTGTTCAAGAATATTCTCCACAGCACCTTCCCCTACTCCTTTGATAGCTCCCAAGCCGAAGCGTATTTGTCCCGATGCATTCACCGAAAATCTGAACAAAGATTCGTTCAAATCTGGGCCCAAAACCTGCAAGCCCATCCTTCGGCACTCCTCCAGGAAAAAGGCCACTTTGCTGATGTCCGACATATGGTTCGACAGCACGGCGGCCATGAATTGCGCAGGAAAATGGGCCTTCAAATACGCGGTTCGGAAGGCCACCAAGGCATAGCAGGTGGAATGGGATTTGTTGAAGGCGTATTCAGCAAAGGCCTCCCAATCTTTCCACACTTTGGAAGCAATCGTTTCGTCATGACCTCTTTCGCGACAACCTTCCAAGAATTGTGGTTTGAGCTTGGCCAATTTCTCGGGAATTTTCTTACCCATTGCTTTGCGCAATTCATCCGCTTTGCCTTTGGAAAAGCCGGCCAATTTTTGGCTCAAGAGCATAACCTGTTCTTGGTACACGGTGATCCCGTAGGTCTCGCCAAGCAACTCTTCCATATCGGCCAAATCGTACACGATGGGTTCTTTGCCGTGCTTGCGCAAAATAAAATTGGGGATATACGCCAAAGGACCTGGACGGTATAAGGCATTCATGGCAATCAAGTCTTCGATTTTGTCCGGCTTAAGTTCCTTGAGGTACTTCTGCATCCCGGGAGATTCGTATTGGAATATCCCTATGGTCTCCCCACGCTGAAAAAGAGCGTAGGTAAGCGCGTCGTCTAAGGGAAAATCAACAGGGTCAGGCAGTGCCGGATCGATGACTTTGACCAATTCCACGGCATCGTTGATGATGGTCAAGGTATTGAGTCCCAAAAAATCCATCTTCAACAAACCAGCGGCCTCGGCAACTTCGTTGTCGAATTGCGTAACCAAGGCAATTTGTCCATCCGGGGCGTGTTTGACGGGAACATAATCGGTCAAGTCGCTCGGGGTAATCACCACACCGCAGGCATGGGTTCCTGAATTCTTGAAGGAGCCTTCCAACAACGCCGATTGCATGAATACTTTGGCTTCTATCCCTCCCTTCTTGACAAAATCCAAGATTTGCTTGGCCTTTCGTTGATCTTCAGCCTGCAATTGATCCAGGTGCCTGCTGCCTTCTGCAGGGTCTAACAAAAGTTTGCGTAGAGGCGACTTCTTGTAATAATCCGCTCGGTTCAAATCTTCCGGAAAAAGTTTGGCCAACGCATCGGTTTCGTAAGGTTGCAAGCCCATGACCCGACCAATGCTACGAATAGCCGATTTGGCTGCCATGCTGTGATAAGTGGCAATTTGAGCAACCTGCTTTTGGCCGTATTTGTCCATCACGTACCGCATAACTTTCTCCCTACCCCTATCGTCAAAATCGATATCAATATCGGGCATGCTCACGCGGTCCGGATTCAGGAATCGTTCAAAGAGCAAATCGTACCGGATCGGATCCACGTCGGTGATACCCGTGCAGTAGGCCACCACCGAACCTGCCGCTGAACCCCGACCTGGCCCAACCGTCACGCCCATATTCCGTGCAGCTGTCGTGAAGTCCTGAACGATCAGAAAATACCCGGGGTATCCGGTATGCGCAATAGTTTGAAGCTCAAAATCAATGCGTTCCACCAATTCTTGATCAAGGGTTCCGTAGCGTTTTTTGGCGCCTTCCAAGGTAAGGTGCCTCAAATAATCGTTCTCATCGGCGAAGCCTTCGGGAATTTCAAAACGAGGAAGTAAAACATCTCTTTGTAAGGTGTAGGATTCCATGGATTCGGCCAAATCCAAGGTGTTTTTCAACCAATCGGGACGAGTGGCAAACCTTTGGCCCATTTCTTGGCCAGGGCTGAGATGATGGCGCTGGCTACGCATACCGAAACGGTACCCTCTGCCTTGACCAATAGGGGTGTCCTTGTACTCCAAGGGGACCACGCAGAGGTACGTGTCGTGCAAATCGGCATCCGCCTCTTGATTGTAATAGGTGTTGTTGGTCACAACGCAAGGAACTTGGTGTTTACGGGACCATGCATCCAGCTTTGCATTCAGAAAATGCTGTTCCTCAAGACCATGGTCTTGGATTTCCAAATAAAAATGTTCCCCAAACGCCTCCCGCCATCGTAGCAAGGCAGCTTCGGCCTGGCTCTCTCCTTGGTTCAACAAGAGGGATGGAATTTCGGATTCCAAGGAACCGGAGAGGGCAACCAAACCTTCCCGATGTTGCAACAACAAATCCCATGAAATCCTCGGGACATAATAATACCCTTCGGTATACGACAAGGAACATAACCTGACCAGGTTGTAATAGCCTTGCAGATTCCGGGCCAACAGCAGCTGCGGTGTCCCGTTATCCTTGCGGCTATGATCTTTGTGCTGAGCACATACCTGGATTTCCAAACCAAGAATAGGTTTGATGCCATTGGAATGCGCGTATTGAAAGAAAAGAAAAGCCCCGTACAAGGTGGAATGATCCGTGAGCGCAATGGCTTTGGAGCCTTGGGCCACGGCATGATCCACCAAATCAAACACCGTGCTGCATCCTGGAATTCCCAGCGAAAACTGGGAGTGACAGTGCAGGTGCACAAAGCGCAAGGACTGTTCGTCCAACTCCATGGATGGAACCGGCGCCGTGGTTCCCCCCAGGTCAGAAGCCTTGGTTTCTTGGGCAGCCGTAGCAGCCTTGGAAGAAGAGCTTCCTGAAACGGTCGAGGGACCAGGCCATTCTTGTTTCAATCGTTCAAAGCCAGCTTCCGACATGCCCATGGAAGCGCTAGAGATTACCCCTTGACGGCATAATTCCAACAAACAATCCACGGTCGCGGCCACATCGGCCCCTGCATCGTGGGCCTCTTCAAATCCTTGTCCGAATAACTTATAATAAAGCTCCGTGAGGGTAGGCCACTTGAATTGACCTCCACGCCCCCCTGGCAATGCGCAAAAAGCGGTTGAAACCTCCTTGGTGTCCAGAACACGACAAGCCTCAAAGGCGTCCGGCCAACCCAAGCGGTGCCATTCGGCCCGGATAATCAACAAATCAAATTCGATGTTATGACCAGCTATCAGCGTGGCTTGAGCCACATCATGACCAAATTGTTCCAGAACATGGGCCAGCGGCAAACCTTCGGCATGGGCTCTCTCGGTGGTGATTCGGTGCACCTTGGCCGCGTTATAGGGAATATCAAAACCCTCCGGTTGAATAATCAAAGACTGCGAGGACACCAAACGACCGACCTCATCCAACAATTGCCATCCCACCTGCACCGCCCTGGGCCAGTTGTTGGAATCGCTGACCGGCGCTTGGTAGTTGCGCGGCAGACCAGTCGTTTCGGTATCAAAAACCAGGATCATCTTGACGGTATAGTCGGTAGTAGGAGACCTTTGGTCGCCCGAGCATAGATGCCCAATGGCAACAATCGCCCGTGATTGTCTTGCAAAGCGGTTTCTCCGCATTCCAAATCCTTGTCGGCATACGATGGGCCTAACATTGCTCGTAGGATCAAAGGAGATAGACCCAACGAATACGCATTCAGCAACATGGCGTGACGTTGTGGATGCAACAACTGCTTGACCTCCTCCAACAAGGCCCCCAATTGATCCTCCAATTTCCAACGTTCCCCGGAGCTCCCGATACCATACGCAGGGGGGTCCAAGAGGATGGCATCGTACACATGTCCCCGCTTAATTTCCCTTTGCACAAATTTGCGGGCATCTTCCACGACCCAATGCAGGCCAGCTAAGCCGGTCAAATCAGCATTTCTTCGGGCCCAATCCACCACTTGCCTAACCGAGTCCAAATGGTAAACCTGTGCACCCGCTTGGGCTGCCGCAAGACTGGCCCCTCCGGTGTAGGCGAAGAGGTTCAGCACTTTGGGGCCCGTGGGCAAAGCCTTCACGGCCGAAGCGATGAATTCCCAATTGTCAGCTTGTTCAGGAAACAAGCCCACATGTTTGAAAGCCGTCATGGCCAAGTGAAAACGAAGTTTCAAAGCCGGGCTTTGGTAGGTGATCGGCCAACGTTCCGAACCCATTGCCCCATCAGCCGATGAGTGACCTGACCCTTTGCCTGTTCGATGCTGAGGAATCCAAGAGCCGTTACGAGACCCACCAAGCTCAAAACGCCAATGGGTCATGGAGCGCAACGCTGTAAGCGAACAAGAGGGAGACCACAGGGCCTGGGGTTCGGGCCTTTGTAGAATTCGCGCACCAAATTGCTCCCATTTGAGCCCATTCCCGCTGTCAATCAAGGCATAGTCTTTCCAATGCTTGGGATAGCGAACCGGCAACAGGAGACCATCATATTCCATCATGATCGCTAGGCGTCATGGCGTTCTGGACGCATTTGTGGGAAAAACAACACATCCTGGATACTGGCCGAATTGGTCATCATCATGGCCAATCGATCGATACCAATTCCGATTCCTGCGGTTGGCGGCATTCCAAATTCCAAGGCCCTCAAGAAGTCTTCGTCCAGCATCATCGCCTCCGGG
>VHBD01000042.1 GCA_016872125.1 Sphingomonadales bacterium | reverse complement strand
AGCCAATTTGGGTTGATTGAATTGACGGGATAGCCGAACCATTTCGCCCATTACGGCTTTGGCGGCTTGCTCATCGCGCTCGTAGAACGTGCGTTGCTTCCCACGCAATGACCCGAAATATTGGGCCTCGGATTCGTAGGTGTCAAAGAACTGTTTCGCGAGGCGATTGGCTTGCTTGGGAGCACCGGCACGGTGGTAGAACTCGACAAATTGGTAATTGTAGGGCAGGTAGGTGATCTTGGAATGAGGCATTTCGCGATCGCACAAATCCATCAGTTGGATGGCGTCCTTGTTGCGACCGAGTTGCAGAAGATTCTCCACCAAGCGCATGCAATTGCTGCGCAGATTGATGGTCATGCGGTTGGTTTCAGGATCAATGTAAATTTCTTCTTTCATGCGGCCCCAACGAAACTTTTCGAGCATGTTCTTCAGCATGATGTCGGTGGCAACTTGGGAGGGCATGCCTTGGGAAGCAGGTACCCTGTTGGGCGTCAAACGGTATACCAAACCTTCGAGTCGGAAATAATCTTCAAGACCCAGGTATTGTTCTGAACCCATGGAGACCGTCCAGCATACGGGCCTTTTCCAATTGTTCTGCGCCAACAAATCCATGATGATCAAATCATTTTTCATAAGACCATTGCGCGCAAAAGTCCAGATAATTTGACCAGGGGCACGCACAGAATCCGCAGGGGTCACAGCGCCTTGGGCAAGAGCATTTGCAAAATCCACGGGAAGAGCGAAATTCTGTGTTGGGAAATAGTTAATCATGGTCCCGCTCTGTGTGGGGAGCTTGGCAGAATTGTCGTCGCTGGCCATGAAATTCACCAACTGTTTCAGATCGTAGTACCCTTCCAGTTTGCGGTCGTAGAAAGGTATATAATCCCGGGTTCCCATGACGATTTTGTCTTGAGCGATGCTCAGGGGAATGGCTTCACTTTGGTTGATGCTGCGACGCAGATGATCAATGTACCAATCTGTTCCCAACAAACTGAGGTTGACCACCCTCACATCGGAGCGAATGCCTTCCACTTCCTGAGCATACCACAACGGATAGGTATCGTTATCACCCATGGTGAACAGAATCGCATTGGGAGGACAAGATTCCAGGTAATTGACCGCGATATCCCTTGCAGCGTATTTCCCGGAGCGGTCATGGTCATCCCAATTTTGGGCCCCCATCAGGGCCGGAACTCCCAAGGTGAGGAGCACGGACAAGGACGCCGCAAGACCTTTAGCAAGGCGCGTTGCCAACAATTCATACAGAGCCATGACCCCCAGGCCAATCCAAATCGCAAAGGCATAGAAAGAGCCAACGTAGGCGTAATCCCTTTCCCGCGGTTGGAGTGGTTCGAAATTCAGGTAAATGACGATGGCAATTCCTGTAAGCAAGAAAAGCAGAAAGACTGTCCAGGCATCTCCTTTGGCTTTTTTGAAATGGAACCAGAGGCCCAGCAGCCCAAGAATCAAAGGCAAAGCGTAATAGGTGTTACGGGCCCGATTTCCTTTGCGGTGTGCAGGAAGTTTGTCGGAAGGGCCTACCCGGGATTCGTCCACTGCCTCAATCCCGCTAATCCAATTCCCTTTCTCGTAATCCATACCTTGACCTTGGATATCGTTTTGACGACCCACGAAATTCCATAAGAAATAGCGCATGTACATATGACCCAGCTGGTAGTTAAAGAGGAAATTCATGTTGTCCGAGAAGCGAGGCTTTTCTCCATCCCGCAAATCCAACCAAGTTTTGTAGAAATCAATATGACGTTGCTGGGTGCCTGCACGCTTGTAGGCCCTAGGCAAGAAAGTGTTATGGGTTGGGTCGTAAATGGGTATAATATCCCGACCTGCTTCCACGTAATTGTCTTGGCCTTTGCGGTATTTCATCGGGCCTTCTTCTTGGTCAACTACTTCTGCGGTGAAATAGGGACCGGTGAAGAGGGGACGATCACCGTATTGTTCGCGGTTGATATACGACATCAAGGTGAAGATGTCGGAGGGCTTGTTCATGTTGATGGAAGGATTCGAATGCGAACGAATCACAATCATGCTGTAAGACGAGTAACCAATGATGATGAAGGCAGTGCCCAGCAAAATCTGATTCAAGACCATCAATTGACGGCGCTGGGTGTGCCAAAGTCCCCAACCCATTCCCCCCACAAAAAGGATAGCAAAGAGCCAGTTTCCCATGCCAAAGGGCAGGCCAACATTGTTGACCATTATCAATTCGAATTTGGAAGCGAGCAGCGGTAGTCCGGGAATAATCCCGTATTGGACGAAGGCAAGGACTCCCACCGAAACCAAAAGGCTGACGATGACACCTTGGACACTCGGTTGGTATTTGCGCAGATACACCACCAGGCAAATGGCGGGGATGGCGAGCAAGTTCAGTAAGTGCACCCCTATGGACAGCCCCATCAGGTAGGCAATTAAAATAAGCCAACGGTCAGCGAACGGCTCGTCCGCAATCCGTTCCCACTTGAGGATGGCCCAGAAAACAATAGCCGTGAAGAAGGAGGAAAATGCGTAAACTTCGCCTTCTACCGCCGAAAACCAAAAAGAATCCGAGAAGGTGTAGGCCAAAGCGCCCACCATTCCCGATCCCATCAAAAGCCACATCGAAGGGCCGCTCACAGGTTCACCGTCTTTGTCCAAAATTTTACGCCCCAAAGCGGTAATGGTCCAGAACAGAAAGAGGATGGTAAAGGCCGAGGTGATTCCGCTCAAGAAGTTGACCGACCAAGCCACATTTTCGGGGCTGCCCGCCAATAGGGTGAAAATTCGTCCCGTCAGCATGAAGAACGGTGCCCCGGGAGGGTGCATGATCTGCAATTTGTAACAGGCCGAGATAAACTCACCACAGTCCCAAAAGGAGGTGGTTGGTTCCAGGGTCAGGGTATAAACCGCGGTGGCCACGGCAAAAACCACCCATCCGACCACATTGTTGATTTTCTGATAGTTCATTATAACCGATTATGGCCCGAAAATAGGCATAAATGCCTCGAATCGGGCTATATTTGCCCTTTGGTTGGGCCCTAGGGCGCTATTTATTGGCCGATGGTGTAATTGGCAACACGTCTGATTTTGGTTCAGAAGAGTCTAGGTTCGAGACCTAGTCGGCCAACCAAACAAAAAGGGCTGCCTATAGGCAGCCCTTTTTGTTAAGGAACCCACTTTTGGATTCAATCCTAATACCGGTACATCTCTGTTTTGAAAGGACCGTTGAGGCCAACACCAATATAATCGGCTTGTTCTTGGTTCAATACCTCAAGTTCTGCTCCAACCTTGGACAGGTGAAGGGCGGCCACTTTCTCGTCGAGGTGTTTGGGCAATACATAGACTTGGTTGGTGTACAGGCCTTCGTTCTTCCATAATTCGATTTGGGCCAAGGTTTGGTTGGTGAATGAATTGGACATCACGAAACTTGGGTGCCCCATAGCGCATCCCAGATTCACCAAACGGCCTTCGGCAAGGATGATAATTTCTCGACCTTCAATTTCATAAACATCCACTTGAGGCTTGACCACATACTTGGTATGCCCGAAGTTGGAATTCAACCAGGCCATGTCGATTTCGTTGTCAAAGTGTCCTATGTTGCAAACAATAGTTTTGTCTTTCATGCGACGGAAATGCTTCTCGCTCACGATGTTACAATTTCCCGTGGCTGTGACGACGATATCCACTTGGTCGATGACCGTATCGAGCCTCTTGACCATGTAACCGTCCATGGCGGCTTGCAAGGCGCAAATAGGATCAATTTCGGTAACAATAACCCTGGCGCCTGATCCGCGCAGACTTTCGGCAGTTCCTTTACCGACATCGCCGTAACCGCAAACCACCGCAACCTTGCCGGCCATCATGATATCGGTGGCGCGACGGATGGCGTCCACGGCGGATTCACGGCAACCGTATTTGTTATCAAATTTGGATTTGGTCACGGAGTCGTTGACGTTGATTGCAGGAACGGGTAGGGTTCCTTTGCGCATGCGTTGGTACAACCGAGCCACTCCGGTCGTGGTTTCTTCGGAGATCCCCTTGACGCTGGCGGCAATTTCGGGATAACGATCCAGGACCACGTTGGTGAGGTCACCCCCATCATCCAAAATCATATTGAGGGGCAGTCCTCCATCAAAAGCATGAAGGGTCTGCTCAATGCACCACTCGTATTCTTCTTCGGTCATCCCCTTCCAAGCATAGACCGGGATTCCGGCCGCAGCAATCGCGGCGGCAGCGTGGTCTTGGGTCGAAAAAATATTGCAAGAGGACCAGCTGACCTCAGCGCCCAAGGCCTTGAGGGTTTCGATAAGGACAGCGGTTTGGATGGTCATATGAAGACAGCCGGCAATGCGTGCGCCTTTGAGGGGTTGTTGAGGTCCATATTCTTCACGGATGGCCATCAAACCGGGCATTTCGGCCTCGGCCAGGCGAATTTCTTTGCGACCCCATTCGGCCAGCTTGATGTCTTTGACTTGGTAATTGTTCACTGCGGTTTCCATTGAAGGTGAGAGATTTTAGGTTTGGGGCGCAAATATAAGCGATGGCGGGGGTATCAGGGGTTAATTTCGCCTTGCCGACGAAGAAAGGAAATAAATTCTTGGCACGAAATTTGCTTCTTACCAACAAACCAAACGATATGCCTTATCCTGAATTTATGGTGGCGCCCATGCGCCGTGAGTTAACTGATCTTGGCTTCGAAGAACTCAAAACCCCCGAAGACGTACAGTCCTTCGTCAACCGGAAGGATGACCTCGCTCTTGTTGTCGTGAATTCTGTCTGCGGTTGTGCGGCATCCAATGCACGGCCCGGGGTGCGCAAAGCCTTGGAACATCCTCAAGCCCCCAGCGCCAAGGTCACCGTCTTTGCCGGAATGGAAACGGATGCCGTGGACGAAATGCGAACCCATTTCCTGCCTTACCCTCCCTCCTCTCCCTGCATTGCCCTTTTCAAAGGAGGTCAACTGCTGCATCTCATCGAGCGCAATGGTATCGAAGGCCAAAGCGCTGATCAGATTGCCGCACGCCTATCCACCATGTTCGAAGAAGTCGCCTAAACAGCCCCTCACCGCCTGCTTCTAAAGCCTCCGCGGTGGGTTGCCTTATTTGGCGGGGATATCGTATTTCTCGCTGAATTTGCGGTACAAGACCTTTTGCTTGTCGTCCAAATTGACTCGTCTGCCGTCCACGAAGGCATGGGTTGGGCGATTCCCCCGCATGTCCATTGCGTCTCCTTCGGAAAGGAATAAGGTTGCACTTTTGCCTTCTTCGATGCTTCCGTAGCGATCGTCAATGCCCAAAATTTTGGCGGCATCCAGGGTTAGGGCCTGCAATGCCCGCAGGGTATCCAACCCAAAACCGACCGCATGCCCTGCTTGATAAGGCAGATTCCGCTGGTTCCAAGCCCCGTCCATGCTGTAGCAGAAGCGCACCCCTGCTTTGGCGAGTTCGGCAGGCAGGGTGTAGGCGGCATATACCGGGTCCCCATCGCGATTGGGCAAGCGATGAACCTTGCCCAAGACCAGATCAATTTTTTCTTTGGCCAGCCAGTCCACCAAGAGATCCGCCTCTTCGGCGCCGACCAAGACGGGCTTGAGGTTCCATGCCTTGAAGAATTCCACCGCAGCAATCATGCCTTTGGCCTCGGAAACCCGCACAAAGACCTTGGTGCTTCCATTCCAGAGGCCTGCAGCTGCGGCTAATTTGAGGTTCACCGGAGAGGCCTTGGTCTTGGTCGTGCTGGGGTTGGCCCTATGGTAGTCGCGGGCCTCGTTCAGGTATTGACGCAGCTGATCCAAGGTCTGCCTCCTTGATTTTTCTTGCTCTTCGGTGGAAGGGGCTTGCCTACCGCTTTGGTTGGTCATTGAAGGCCAATTGAAAAAGAGCCCATCCTGAGGCTTAACGCAAGCATCTTCCCAATTCCAGGCATCAAGCTGCACCACGGCCGAGCGACCGGAAATGAGCCCGCCTTCCGGCGCAATTTGAGCGAGCAGAACCCCGTGATTCCGGACCGTGGGTACGATTCTTGAATCGGTATTGTAAGCAATGAGGGCATGCACTTGGGGATTGAGGCTGCCCGTCTCGGTATGATCCCGGGTCGCGCGGACTGCTTCGATTTCGTACAAGCCAAGTAGGGTATGCGGAGCAATAAAGCCAGGGTACAAATGCTGCCCTGAAGCATTGATGATTTCTGAATTACTGGGATCAAGGCGAATTTCAGCTCCGCTGCCCACGTAATGAATGCGCCCGTTACTGAAGCCCACCAATCCGGGGTACGGTGCCTTCACGCCATCATGGATGGTCGCTCCAGTTATCCAAATCGCTTTGGATTGGGCTCTACCGGGTGAAGGATTGGATTGAGCGCGCAATTCTGTAACACCGATTGCGATCAATGCCAAAAGGAAGTATCCGGAGAAAGAAAGGAGGTACCCAGAAAGGTATTTTTTGCTAATTGTTGTTCTCATAATATCGTTTTTGAATTCGTCCCGATTTAATAGCTCATTCCTTTGTGGATTCGGGGTAGATCCAATGAAGAATACGCTCCTTCACTTGCGTGGCCGTAAGACCAAAGTGTTCTGCCAAATCAGGACCTGGGGCGGAGTAACCAAAGCAATCCACTCCGATGTTCAAGCCATGTCTGCCGGTAAATTTGGACCATCCCGCGGTGACCCCTGCCTCCACAGATACCCTAAGCGCATGATCCGGCCCCATGATGCTGGCGTAATAAGCTTCATCTTGCATTTCTAGGCATTCCCAACAGGGCAGCGAGAAGATACGGATTTCGCGACGCAAGCCTGCAGGTTCGCCATCATGGATCGCTTGCGCTGCTTGAATCAAAACGTGGACCTCCGATCCCGAAGCATAACCGTATAGCGGAGCAATCTCCAAGCTATCCCCTGGAGCATGCCAGGCCAAGTAAGCACCTCGGGATACCATGGCGTCCAGGGTTTGGGTGTCGGTATCGGTGCATTCAAGCGTTGGCACATTTTGACGGGTCAAGGCGAGTACCACCGGTTGATGAGGTTGGGCCGCCCAAATCCGCAAGCAGGCCTGGGTTTCTCGAGAATCGGCTGGGCGCATGACCCACAAATCCGGAATCAAACGCAAGGACATCACATGCTCGATTGATTGATGGGTTGGTCCGTCTTCGCCAAGGAAAATAGAATCATGGGTGAAAACATGCAGCACCGGAATTTTCTGAATGGCACTCATCCGAATGGCATTGCGCATATAATCCGAGAAGGTCAAGAAAGTTGCGCCAAAGGCTTTGGCATCAGGTGAATACAAGGCAATCCCGTTCAAAATAGCAGCCATCGGGAATTCTCTAACCCCAAATGCCAGGTTTCTGCCACCGCGATCATGCGCGGCGAACTCTCCCACAGCTTTGGCAAAGGCCCCTGTGTTGTTGGAGGGTTCCAAGTCGGCAGAACCTCCGGTAAGCCCAAGCATGGTTCGGCCCATAAGTTCTAAGGCTTGACCGAAGGCAACTCTGGTGGCCAACATTTGATGGTTGGTGTAGGTTGGCCATTCGTTGATGCCTGGCAGCGTACTCTGCACCGTTTGCTTAGTTGTGTTACGAATGGATGCTTCAGCCTGCGCATGGAAGGTGTTCAGATTGCGGTTGAAATACGGGTACAGTTCCTCGGCCACGGTGAATTGAGCTTGCGGATTCAGACCCAAGGCTTTTTTGGTGGCCGCAATTTCTTCTGCAGGGAGGGGTTCGCCATGGGTTTTGGCCAAACCTTCCATTGTGGCGGCTCCTTTGGCCATGACGCTTTGACCGATGATCAAGAGGGGCTTGTCACGGCCTTTTTCCATGGCGCGATCCATGGCGGCCCGTAATTGGGCATGGTCGTGCCCATCTACCTCCATAACTTCCCATTGCATGGATTCAAAATGCGCCTTGAAGTCCAGGGAACTGACCCGATTCACCGCCCCCGATATTTGGATATCGTTTTTGTCGTAATACAAGATCAAATTGTGCAAGGCCCAATGCCCCGCAAGTTGGCAAGCCCCCAGGGCCACATCTTCTTGAAGGTCACCATCGCCGGCCAAAACCCAGACCTTGGGTAAACGATGCAAAGTTGTTGTTTCCTCACGCTGTTGCCTAGCCTGTTCCTGCAATGCCGCCACGCTCATGCCCACAGCCATCGCCACACCTTGACCCAGAGGCCCGGTGGTGGCCTCCACCCCGGGGGTGAGATGATTTTCGGGGTGGCCGGGGGTGAGGCTACCCAATTGACGAAAACGTTTGATTTCGTCCATGGGCAACATGCCCGCCATATGCAAAAGGGAATAGAGCAGCATGGATTCATGCCCTGCGGATAACACAAAACGATCTCTGGACGGCCAGCGTGGATATTGCGGCGCATAACACAGATACTCCATCCACAACAAGGCCGCAAAATCACAAGAGGAAAACGCCCCCCCGGGATGACCGGAATTTGCTGCCCGGGTAGCATCCATGACCAGGCCTTTGAGGTGGGCGATAACCGAACGATCAAATTCAGATTGATAAATCGGCATGGGAATTCTGGAAAATTAAGGGTTAGGGGGCTATGGGATGGAGAGGGCGTGGACTAGAGCCTAAGGTAGTCTTGGTTTTAGGAATTAAGTCCGGCGAGTCGTTCCGTGTTTTCGGCCATTTTGAGGGCGTTAATCATATCTTGAATATCGCCATCCATGAATTGATCCAAGGAATATACCGTTATTCCAATGCGATGATCGGTCACCCGGCTTTGGGGGAAATTATAAGTTCGGATTTTGGCAGATCGATCGCCGGTGGATACCATGGACTTGCGCTTGCCCGCTTCTTCGGCATCGGCTTTCATTTTCTGAACTTCGTAGAGCTTGGTCCTCAGCATTTCCATGGCCCTCATTCGGTTCGCCAATTGAGATCGTTCCACCTGGCAGGTCACGACAATCCCTGTGGGTTTGTGGGTCAGCATGACTTTGGTTTCGACCTTGTTTACATTTTGCCCTCCGGCACCTCCGGATCTGGCGGTTTGCAATTCAATATCCGCGGGGTTAATGATCACGTCTATTTCTTCGGCTTCGGGCATGACCGCTACCGTGGCCGCCGAAGTGTGGACCCGACCTTGGGTCTCGGTCACGGGGATACGTTGCACTCGGTGTACCCCGGATTCAAACTTCAAGGTTCCGTAAACTTCGTCGCCGCTTACACGGTAAATGATTTCCTTGAATCCACCCATGGTCCCTTCGCTAGAATCCTGCAATTCGACTTTCCAACCCTGCCCTTCGCAAAAGCGTTGGTACATTCGGGCCAAATCCCCTGCAAAAATGCTGGCCTCATCGCCCCCGGTCCCTGCCCTGATTTCGAGGTATACATCTTTGTGGTCCTCCGGGTCTTTGGGGATGAGCAACCATTTAAGTTCCTCACTGCAAACGGGCAAGATGGCTTCTGCTTCCGCCAGCTCTTGTTTACCCATTTCGGCCCATTCCGGATCTTGGTTTTCTTGAAGGAAAGCACGGCCTTCTTCGACCCGCTTGAGGGTATGCCGGTAACGGTTGGCAACATCCATGATTTTCTGAAGACGGCTGTATTCTTTGTTGAGCGAAGCCATCTTGGAAGAATCCGCAAAGACAGCGGGGTCCTGCAGCAACCTTTCCAATTCCGCGAATCGTGCTTCCAGAGGAGCAAGTTGATCGAGCATAACGCTTAGGTTGCCTGGGTGATGGAGGGTTGTTGATGATGACGTCCGTGGCCAGTGGGTTGATGCTCAGGATAGGTGAGCAGGTCAAGTTGGCCGTTTTCGAAGCGCCCGTAGGTAAAGTGGGTGATCCAATCCCCCAAAT
>VHBD01000041.1 GCA_016872125.1 Sphingomonadales bacterium | reverse complement strand
CGGTTCCTACACCCTGTCTTCCATCGAATTACACCGTATGCTCCCGCCTTCCTCCATGCTCCAAATGCTTCGACTTCTCAAAAACCGTGTTTGGCAATGGCCGAATCCCTAATCCGGCTTGCCGTTTGGGCTAGTGGCCAAGGCACCAATGCTGAGAACCTTATCCGTTTCTTCAAATCCCATCCTCGGATTCGAGTGGCCTTGGTGGTTTGTAACAAGGCTAATGCCTCTGTCCTGAGCAAAGCATCGGCTCTCAAGGTTCCCTCCATCCTGATCGGCAAGGAAAGTTGGCGGCAGGAGCAAGATCTTTTGGATCAATTAAAGGTCTTCCAAATCGACGCAATGGTGCTAGCAGGATTTCTGTGGCGTATTCCGGAATTTCTTTTGCGGGCATATCCCCAACGCATCATCAATGTTCACCCTTCCTTGCTCCCGGATTTTGGTGGTAAGGGAATGTACGGTGAACGGGTTCATCAAGCGGTTTTAACCGCTGCTCGAAGCGAATCCGGCATCACCATTCACTTGGTGAACGAGGCCTACGATGAAGGCGCAGCAATCGCCTCTTTTCGCTGTCCGGTCCATCCTGAGGATACGGTTCATGCCCTCTCGGAACGAATCCACGGCCTTGAACAAGCCCATCTGCCTGCGGTGGTGGAGCAATGGGCCCTGAGCAACCTAGGCCTTTGAGGGCGTTTTCGGGGTTATCTTTGATTGACCTGTCCTTGATTTGAACAAATCCCCTTGAATTGCTCCCAAGTCCTTCCATGATGCTACCAATAATGCAATTTCTATCCAAAAAATACCCCAGCAAGCGAGGGCCTAACCTGAGAATGATTTTGCAGGTATGGGCCGTACTCTTCTTTTCCATACAGGGTCCGTGGCTCTCCTTGACCATGGCGCAGACTTGCCCTGGCGGAACCAATCAAATTATCGTCTCTATTCGAACCGATAATTATCCCCAGGAATCCTCCTACAGGCTTCAAGATCAAAACGGCAACACCGTGGGATTTCGTAACACAGGGTATTATACGGCCAACAACACCACCTACCGCGATACATTCTGCGTACCCTCCAGCACCTGCTTGATTTTTACCATGATGGACTCTTACGGGGATGGCCTATGCTGCGCTTATGGAAATGGCCAATTCCAATTATGGCTGAACGGCACCTTGAGTGCATCCGGAGGCCAATTTACCCGTACTGATGTTCGCTCCCTGAATTGTGGGATTTCACAATCTTGCCAAAGCCCTCAACTTATCGATACCGGAAATTACTCGGCCCCAACCCGTAACTCATGGTACTCGTACCAACCCTCTGTTCGCGGTATGTTCAGGATCAGTACCTGCCAAGCCCCTTCTTCCTTCAATACCAGGATTTGGGTGTATGACAATTGCAATGTTCCAGTTTTGGCCAACGATAATATGGGAACAATTTTCTTTAACGATTCCAGCACCAATTGTGGAATTCGGGCAGAGGTCGTTTCATTTCTGGACACAGGGAGAGTTTATTTCATACGAATTGGCGGCGACAGCACTTGCAGCGGTGCAATTCCTTTTCGTATGCAATATGACGGACCTATAGGAGGTTGCATGGACCCTAATGCTTGCAATTATGACCCCTTAGCCACGGTGACAGGAACTTGCTATTATTATCCCAGCCCCATGTGTCCGCCCGGGCCTGATCTCACGCTGGTCCAATCCGTCTTCGAAAACTCCCTGCAGCGTGCCACCGTCACTGCCAATGCGGGCAATTGTTGGGTCGCAGAGAATTGCCTCACCGGATACGGAACGCGTACCGTGATTCGTTTCACCACCGATATTCGTAACATCGGACAAACGGATTATTTTATCGGCAGCCCAAGCTCTCATCCTTCCCAATTCAATACGGTGAATTGCCACGGTCACGCTCATTACGAGGGCTACGCAGAATATGTGCTTTATCCTTCCAACGGAGGTCGCATTCCCGTAGGCTTCAAGAATGGATTCTGTGTGATGGATCTTGATTGCCCCTCGGGTATCCCTGCTAAATACGGGTGCAGCAACATGGGGATAACCGCCGGTTGCGGCGATATTTATTCCAGGAGCTTGGATTGTCAATGGATCGACATCACCGATGTCCCCACTGGCGACTACATTCTGGCCGCGAAGGTGAATTGGGACCAATCTCCTGACGCATTAGGTCGCAGGGAGTCCAATTACCTCAACAATTGGGCTCAGGTCTGCATCAGGATCTTTACGGACAACAACGGCCTTAAGCAGTACAGCAAATACCCGACCTGTGCGCCCTACACGGATTGCAACGGGGTGCCTTACGGCAATTCACAAAGGGATTGCCGAGGGTTTTGCGGCGGTACTGCGCTAAGCGGTGACATCAACCAAGACTCCGTAAGGAACAGCGGTGATATTCCCTTCTTTATGAACGGATTGGTCAACCAGCAGTTGACCTACAGCAGATGCTTAGACCTCAGCGGTGATACCGCGCTGAATGTATGGGATGTTGCCCTCTTGGGCAATTGCTTGCTCAATAACAATACCGGACAAAATTGTCTTTTTCCTCGAGGAATGCGTTCAAATCAAACCCATTCCACCAAAATCCTCGCCATCGATACCGTGCAGAGGACCATCGATATTGGAATTCGTAATCCTCAACATAGACTGACTGCTCTCGATTTTGAAATTCGAGGTATCCAAACTTCTCAAATCAGTTCCATCAGCCGTGCAGGTTCGCCGACCTGGGTGTACAGCTTTGCCCCCAACCAGAACCGGATTATCGTCATGGCCCAAAACTTGTCGAACAGCCTTGTACGGGACTCCCTGTATCAACCCCTCCTTCGTATCACCTATTCCGCCACGACGGATTCATTGATTTATTTATTCAAAACGAATGCGGCGGTCAATGAATTTTTCGAAAGTTTGCAAACCTACACGGATACCACACGTTGGCAGGTTCGACCAGCCTCCGGGGTGCCACTGACTGGGCAAATGCAAGGTTCCCTAACCTACAACAATACCGTCATGACCTCGATGGGCGGATTAAGCGTTCGGGTTCTCAACAACTTGGGGCAGCAAGTCGCTGTATCGAGCACGGATGCCCAAGGACAATTTGCAGTGACTAACCTGCCTGCCGGGAACTATACCCTACAAATCGTGAATACCATGGCGTGGTCTGGCGTCAACGGCACCGATGCCCTTCTGGTGTCAAGGCATTTTGCTCAGGTTCAACCGCTGACCGGTCTGCGCGCCTTGGCGGCCGATGTCAACAATTCCCAAGCCATTAACGCCACCGATGCCCTTCAGATTTCCAGACGATTTGCCTCGGTCATCACCTCCTTTCCTACCGGAGATTGGATCTACAGTCATTCATCGGTCTCCATACAAGCAGGCTCAAGCCAGACCCTCAATATACAGACCCTCTGTGCTGGCGATGTCAATGCGTCCAGAACTTTCTAACCTTGAATTACCCAAAAAGGCAGATCAATTTTTTCAAATTCATAATATAATATGAATTCACCCCCAATCCTCCTGCTTCGGTTTGCCCTGGCCGCTCTGTTACCACTAGGACTGTTTGGCCTTCATGGAGTCCAGACGGTTGCTGCACAGGCCTGCCCTACCGGAACCTCGCAACTTATCGTGGTGATTCGAACCGACAATTACCCTCGAGAGTCCTCCTACCGCCTGCAGAATCAAAGCGGGGCGGTGCTTGCCTTTCGAGATACCGGATATTTCACCCAGAGTGCGACCTATTACCGGGATACCCTATGCATTCCTAACACATCATGCTTGACCTTCACCATGATGGATTCATACGGTGATGGATTATGTTGCGGGCATGGAAATGGTTTGTTTCAGTTATGGTGGAACGGAAATCTCCTGGCGAGCGGGGGACAATTCACCCACAGCGATGTCCGTTCCTTGAATTGCGCTCCGACACAGAGTTGCCAGACGGCCCTCGCAATTGATACCGGGAATCACAGCGCCTCGGTTCGAAACTCCTGGTTCGCTTACACCGCCCCCGTCAGAGGGCGCTACCGAATCAGCACTTGTCCAGCCAATCCAAGTTTCAATACCCGCATATGGGTCTATAACAATTGCAATGTTCCGGTATTGGCCAACGACAATATGGGAACTATTTTCTTCAACGACTCATCGACAGCCTGCGGTATCCGCGCAGAGGTAACGGCATTCCTGGATACCGGGAGAATTTATTATATGCGCATCGGTGGGGATAGTTCTTGTACCGGGCCTATCGCTTTTCGCTTGCAATACGACGGTCCTACTCCAGGGTGCATGGATCCGCTGGCCTGCAACTATGACCCCATGGCAACGGTATCCACTACATGCTATTACTACCCTAATCCACTTTGTCCACCCGGTCCTGATTTGGAATTTGTGCAGTCGGCCTTTGAAAATTCCTTACAGCGTGCCACCATCAATGCCAATGTTGGAAACTGTTGGGTTGCAGAAAACTGTCTTACGGGTTATGGAACGCGTACCGTCATTCGTTTTACCACCGACATCCGCAATGTCGGCATCACGGATTACTTTATTGGTAGTCCCACCACACACCCGGGACAATTCAACACAGTCAACTGCCATGGCCATGCGCACTACGAGGGTTATGCCGAATATGTGTTATATCCTACGGTGGGAAACCGTATCCCCGTGGGTTTCAAAAACGGATTCTGCGTGATGGACCTTGATTGCCCCTCGGGTATCCCTGCTAAATATGGGTGCAGCAATATGGGGATAACCGCCGGTTGCGGCGATATTTATTCCAGGAGTTTGGATTGTCAATGGATTGATATCACCGATGTCCCAACTGGGGATTATATCTTGGCGGCCAAAGTCAATTGGGATCAATCCCCTGACGCTTTAGGCCGTATCGAGATGAATTACTTGAACAACTGGGCTCAAGTCTGTATTCGCGTTTACACGGACAGTCTAGGCCTAAAGCGATACAGCAAATACCCCAATTGTGCCCCCTACACCGATTGCCAAGGAGTACCTCATGGAAATGCCGTCCGGGATTGTCGGGGAATATGTTCCGGGACTGCTGTTGCCGGGGATATTAACCAGGACAGCATACGATCCGGTGCAGATATGCCCTATTACCTGACGGGTTTGGTGCAGCAACAATTACCCTTCTCCAACTGTGCGGATTTGAGCGGGGATTCTGTCTTGAATGTTTGGGATGCTGCCTTGCTTGGAAATTGCTTGATGAACAACAACACCGGCCAGAATTGCCAATTCCCACGAGGCATCCAATCCGCTCAGACGCATTCCACCAAAATTCTGGCCATTGACACCGTCCAACGCTATGTCGATATCGGAATTCGTAATCCACAACACCGCTTGACCGCTCTTGACTTCTCCATTCACGGAATTCGACCCCTGCAAATCCTGTCCCTGGCCGCCCCGAGTTCACCGGTTTGGCAGTACACCTTGGCCAATCAACAGCCACGCATCATTGGAATTTCCCAGAATTTGTCCCTAAGCATCGTTAGGGATTCCTCCTACCAACCGTTAATGCGAATCTTCTACAGCAGAACCAGCGATACGTCCATATACCTGCAGGCAACCCATGCCGCTGTCAATGAATATTTTGAGAATTTAATTACGCATACAGATTCTACACGTTGGAGGGTGAGCCTTGACCGAAGTTCCCTCAATGATTTGAATGCCCGATCTGCCTTGCGTTTGTATCCCAATCCGAGCCAAGGAAACTTTACCTTGGAATTCCCCTCCGATGAGTCTCCTGCATCCTACCGGATCCTTCATACGAACGGACAAATTATGCATCAAGGCCTCATCGAAAACGCCAACTTAGGAAGGGAAGAACTAAACCTGCGTGGGCTGCTCGAACCTGGTTTGTACCTCTTGGAATACCGTAGCGCACGAGGCCGAAATAGAATTCGCTTTCTTGTTCAATGATTGATTAAACGATGTCCAATCCTACAACCCAATCCAGACCGGCCCCTGCTTGGCTTGACTTCGAAAAACCCATACAGGACCTTGAAGAAGAACTCCTGAAGCTCAGGCAAATCCAAGACAAAGGCAAGAGCGATGTCAATGGACCAATTAGAGCCTTGGAAACCCAAATCATCAAGGCCAAACGTCAATTGTACAGCAATATGACCGGCTGGCAAAAGGTGCAAATGTCCCGACATTTGGATCGACCGTACACCCTCTTCTATGTAGAGCACATGTGCAACGATTTCGTGGAGCTCCATGGAGACCGTGCCTACGGGGATGACAAGGCTATTGTAGGCGGCTTTGCCAAAATGGATGGAGAGACCATCATGTTCATCGGTCACCAAAAAGGCATCAATACCAAAATGCGTCAATACCGAAATTTCGGGATGGCCAATCCTGAGGGATACCGCAAAGCACTCCGCCTCATGAAAATGGCGGAGAAATTCAACAAGCCCATTGTAACCTTGATCGACACTCCTGGGGCATTCCCCGGGATTGAAGCAGAGGAACGGGGTCAGGCAGAGGCCATCGCCCGCAATATTCGGGAAATGTTCAAGCTCAAAGTCCCGGTCATCGTCGTCATTGTGGGCGAAGGAGCCTCAGGCGGCGCGATTGGAATCGGCGTTGGGGATCGCGTATTGATGCTGGAGAACACATGGTACTCCGTAATTTCCCCTGAATCCTGCAGCAGCATTCTGTGGCGAAGCTGGGACCACAAAGAAAAAGCAGCTGAATCTTTAAAACTAACCGCTGAGGCCATGCTTGCCAACGGCTTGGTGGACGAAATTGTCCCCGAACCTTTGGGCGGTGCCCACAGGGACCAAGAAGGAATGGCCGCAACACTAAAGAAATACCTGCTCAAAAACCTAAGGGAACTGCAATCTATGGATAGCCAGACCCGTATTGCGGCCCGCGTGGAGCGTTTCAGCAATATGGGCGTCTACGGGACCGCAAGCGAGTAGGCATGGATCCTGAGAAGAATCCGGATTGGCTCAAAATGCGGGAATTGGCTGCCCTTTTGCGCCAATACAACCACGCCTATTACCTCCAGGAACTGTCGTTAATTTCGGATCAAGACTTTGATCGTTTGCTCCAAGAACTGGAACAGCTGGAGAACAAGTACCCCCAGTGGGTAGAGGACGATTCCCCGACCCAACGTGTAGGCGGCGGAGTCGTGGCAGGATTTGAAACACGAGAACACCTGCGACCCATGTTATCCTTGGGCAATACCTACAGCGAAGAAGACTTGCAGGGCTTTCATGATCGTTGCTGCAAGTCGTTGGGCTTCAGTCCGCAATATTGCGCAGAATTAAAGATTGATGGTGTCGCCATTTCCTTACATTACCGAAACCGTAAGCTCGAATATGCCGTCACCCGAGGGGATGGACTGCGAGGCGATGACGTGACGGCCAATGTCCGGACCATCGAATCCATTCCTCTACTTCTGAGTCCAACAGCCCCTGCAGAGGCTATGGAAATCCGAGGTGAAATCTACATGGACCGTTCGGCCTTCGAGCAAATCAATCGCAGCAAACGCGAATTGGGCGAAGAGACCTATGCCAATCCCCGCAATTTTGCATCCGGAACCCTCAAACTCCTTGACAGTAAACAAGTGCGGCAACGAAAATTATCTGCCTTATGTTACCAATTGGACGGGGACTTTGAGTACTTGCAAGGCAAGGCTTGTCATCACCTCAGGTTGGACTTGCTGGCAGCATGGGGCCTACCGGTTTCCGCCCACCGTATAGGGCCCTCTTCGTTTGAGGAGGTTCTGGATTTCATTCATCGTTGGCATAACAGCCGAGCTGAATTGCCCTTTGATATCGACGGGGTGGTGGTCAAGGTGGACCAGTTCAGACAACGCGAAGAATTAGGCTACACGGCCAAATCCCCACGCTGGGCCATTGCCTACAAGTACCCTGCACAATCGGTTCAAACCATCCTCCACCATGTTCAATTTCAGGTCGGCAGAACCGGTGTCATCACCCCGGTCGCCCACCTTCAGCCCGTTGAGGTGGCGGGAACCACGGTGCAAAGGGCTTCGCTCTACAACGATGCCGAGATACGCCGACTTGACCTGCATATCGGCGACAACGTTCACCTGGAGAAAGGGGGAGATATCATCCCCAAAATAACCGAGGTGGTTACGGAATTAAGGCCTGCAGGGGCTGTACGGGTAGGATTTCCGGACACCTGCCCCGAATGCGGGACAACCTTGGTCGGACATGACGCCCTGCATTACTGCGAGAATCATCGGGATTGTCCGCCGCAAATTTTGGGCAGGCTTGAGCATTTTGTATCGCGCAAGGCCATGAACATTGAACATCTTGGTCCAGAAACATTAAATTCCTTGTTACAACAACATATCATACGAGACGCGGCGGATTTGTATGCCCTGACCCAGGAGCAATTATCTCCAATGGAACGTATGGGGGTACGGAGCCGAAATCGTTTGTTGCAATCCATTGAGGACTCCAAAAAAAACCCTTTCGAAAAGGTGCTCTTTGCTTTGGGCATTCGAGGAATCGGCGAAGTCGCTTCGCTGACCCTGGCCAGGAAATTTCAAAACATGGCCAATCTTTCGACAGCCTCGCGTGAGGAATTGATAAGTATCCATGAAATCGGCGAGAAATCCGCTGACCAAATTCTTGCTTGGTTTGCTGACCCTCTGAATCAATCCTTATGGGTTCGATTGGCATCCCAGGGCTTGTCCATGATCTATATGCCCAGAACTCCCCAACCCTCCTCGGCCTCTGAGCAGGGCATTTATGCGGCCATGGAACCACGACCCCTCGAAAACAAGAAACTGCTGGTCACCGGACGTTTTGAGCATGTTGATCGGGAAACCTTGAAGCAACGCATCGAAGATGCCGGCGGAACGATACTCAGTTCGATCAGCAGCAAACTGGACTACCTGGTTGCAGGGGCAGAGGCTGGGCCCTCCAAGCTTCGCAAAGTAGAGGAATTGGGCATCCCCCTACTCAGCGAAGAAGAAATTTTAAGAATCCTGCAAGGGAACAGCACACGAAAGCCTTAGCAGGTTGAGTGCCCTTCGTATCTTGCAAGGTATCATGGCAACTGATTTTGATAAACTCCCTTTCAAACCACCCATGTTCCTGCGGAAATGGATGTTTGAGCGCCTTGCCAAGAACTTATCCACGGAATTTTCTTCCGCAACCCCTGCAACAGTCCAAGGTAAGAACCAACTGAACCGGGGAGGCTGGTTAGTCTTGTACGATGGGAACGATACCTGGCAGATGGATCTTGCCAAACTGGTTGCCCAATACCGTCGTCCAGATTTCTTTTGTCAAACCTTGGGCCTGGTGCGCCATGCTCAAGCCGATTTGAACAGTTTCCATAGCCAAGAACTCACCAACACCCTTTTGCCGCCGGATCGCATTGTCTCGTTGGCCAAATCCAGGCCCTTTGATTTGTGCATCAATTTGTGCCCCGTGGAGAATCCGCCTTTGGAGTACCTGGTAATGGTCACCAATGCACAAATCAAGATCGGTGTCAACCGCAACCAACCTTCCCCGCCCTACAATTTAGAACTGGGGCTTAAACTCGCAGGAGCCAAACCAAGTCTTCGATCCCTGCTTCAGCATTTGGAGCATTTGGGTTTGCATCAAGTTAATCGCGAGAAACTACAAAGCATTCACCCTACAAGCCAAGAGCAACAAGCCTAATACGATCTCATCAAGTTGAATTATCTATAATTCTTATGAACCCAAGCCTTCCAAGCGGTACCGGTATTGCGGTAGTCACCCCCTTTGACATCCAAGGCAATCCTGATCCCGCAGGCATCGCGTCCGTTGTGGATCACCTCGTGAACGGCGGCGTGGATTTCGTGGTCGCCTTGGGCACCACCGGAGAGACGCCCACCTTGTCCAAAGAAGAACGAATGCAAGTGCTCAACCTGATTCGGGAGCAGTTAGCAGGGCGTCTGCCCTTGTGGTGCGGGATGGGCGGTAACGATACCCGGGAATTGCTTGATCAATTGAAGG
>VHBD01000040.1 GCA_016872125.1 Sphingomonadales bacterium | reverse complement strand
GTTTCCTTGGAAGAAGGACCACAGGGAATCGTTGCTGTATTGCCTGATTTCGGAGGGAGGTTGAGCCAACACCCTCAGGGTGAAAGAATCGCTCAAAATGCAGCCCCCATTGTTCACCGTATAGCGGATGGTATGGGAGCCCGTGCCAGCTTGGCTCGGACTAAAGATTCCGAAACTAACCCCTGATCCACTGTATTGGCCCCCTCCCGGGAGGGCATTGTTCAGAATCCAATTGGGATCATTGCTGCAAAAAGGAGTAGGAATCGAAAAATTCACTTGTCCAGGTTGCGTCACCACAAGGTTACGCCAAAGGGTATCCGAGCAACCTGCAGAATCCATATACGTATAACCGATCCTGTGGGTTCCGGCGCCCACCGTTCGTAGGTTAAGGGTTGAACCACTGACACCGTTCCCCACATAGCGACCACCAGCGGGCAAAGCGCCTGTGAGAATCAGGCTATCTTGGGTGATGCATACAGGATTGGGCTGAGGAAAAGTCAATACAGGAAGGGCTCGAACCCGTACTTCGACAGAATCCTGTCCCGTGCAACCCCGACCATCCGTATAGGTGTAGCGAAGCTTATGCAACCCAACCCCTGCGGAGAGCGGATTGAACAAAGTTCCCTGAACCCCGGGACCCGAAAATTGACCTCCAAGCGGAGACCCGGTTAACCCAATGGAGGACTGATTCCGACAAACAACGGATGGAACGGTTAGGCTTACGACTGGCGTTGGCCATACCCTAAGCCAAGCCGTATCCCTGCTCAAACAACCCTGCAAGGTGTACACCACCGCGTGACGCCCAACCCCAGCTACCGAGGGATTGAAGCGGCCCAGGCTATCGACACCAGGCCCCGAATAGAATCCTCCTCTTGGATACCCCCCGATAAGCGCAAGGGTGCCAGATTCCAGGCACCTGTCCTGTAAGGTATCCAAAACAGCCACCACGCTGGGCAGAACCCTAACCGCTGCACTGCGAACTAACGTATCGGAGCCCGCAGTATTGGAAACAACCAAGGTCACGCTGTACGTACCCACACTATCGTAACGAACAGGAGGCGGGATACGGTTGGTATCCGAGGAAGGTTGCCCTCCGGGAAACAACCAACGCCAACGATTAGGTCGAAAAAGACTGGAATCGGAGAATTGAATAGACCCCCCTGGACAAAGGGTATCCCCGCTGCTGATAAAACCAGCGGCCGGTGTCACATCCGGCGGGGTGCAAACCGGTGAGCTCAACAAACTGTTTCGTCGGGGTGAATTTTGCAAGACGGTCCACATCCTTGCCACTTGATTGGCCGTAAATAAATTCATGCAGGCATCGTTGGTATAGTCCATGTAGTTTTGAACCATGTCCAAACCACCGCAGGAGGCGTGGGTCAAGGGACAACCGTAATTGGCTGCATCCGATGGCGGGGTATCGCCGCAGTAATCCGTTGCAGAACAATTGGTGCCGTCACCCCATATATGCCTAAGCCCCAAAGCATGACCGATTTCATGGGTTGCCGTGCGACCCAGGTTGTATTGCCCGGTGAAGGGATTATGTGGGGGTCTTCCTACACTGGAATAAAGCAAAACAATTCCATCGGTATTGGCATTGGTTCCTCCGCTCAATCCTTGCAAACCGCTGCCGGTAGGAAATTGAGCATAACCAAGAACTCCCCCACTAAGGTTAGCAATCCAAATGTTATAGTATAAATTAGGATTCCACCGAGTCGCTGGCTTCACGGTTGAATTGAAGGCATTGGTGGTCCATGTGGCTTGTTGCTGGAAACGATGGCGTACGATGCCGGTGGTGTTTTGGCCCAAGGTATCCCTGCGTGCTAGACAAAATTCAATATTGGGATATCCTGCAACGCCGTTGAAGAGCGCGGGCGTATTCACCGTATCGGCATTGAGTCGACGAAAATCCTCGTTCAATACCTGAATTTGAGAGATCACTTGCTGATCGGAAATATTCCAAACATCCGTTTCATTTTGGTAAATGATATGGACCACGACCGGTATGGTGTAGATAATTTCAGGGGATTCAAGGCCGCGGTTTAGGGCCGAATTCCTTGGTCTTTGGATCCTTGATTCGGCCTGCTTGGCTGCCATCCACCTTTCAAAGTCCTCATCGCTTTCTTGCCATACTCCCTGGGCTCTCATCGCATTCATCATTTCCACCGTTGCACAACGCACCAGGCCTTCCGGGGCCTTTGCTCGCCCTTTGATCCTTGGAAGATCCTGACCCCATAACGAAGTCGTCAAGCCCAAAACCAACAACCAAGGACCGAGGCCCTTCAAAAAGTCCTTATCGAAACCTAAAACAAGCATCCTATTTTGAATTAAAGGCGGCAAATTAGGCTCTAATTCCCTAAAATTGCATAAAAGGCATATTAAAACCACCCATGGCTTCCGTAGGGAATTCGATAGAACAAGCGACCAACTGGCTTCGTGAGGGGTACCCCGTCGCGATTCCTACCGAGACCGTGTACGGCTTGGCCGCCAATGCATGCCGTGAGGATGCCTTGATTCGGATTTTTGAAGCCAAGAAGCGCCCCCTCTTTGACCCGTTGATCGTGCACTTGCCAACGGTGAGTTCCATCCTTCCCTATGCCAAAGACATACCTCGGTTAGCCTTCGATTTGTGGGAACGCTACAGTCCTGGACCGCTCACCTTGGTCTTACCAAAATCCGAAAAGCTTCCGGACCTCCTCAGCTCGGGACTGCCTACGGCAGGTTTTCGAATTCCTGATCATCCTGTGGCTTTGCAGGTATTGAATGCGATTGACTTCCCTTTGGCTGCACCATCGGCCAATTTATTTGGACGGGTTAGTCCCACTACAGCGGCCCATGTACTGGATCAGTTGGGGGATCATATCCCCTATATTTTGGATGGTGGTCCCTGCAATGTCGGTTTAGAATCGACCATCATCGACCTTAGCGGTCCAGAGCCCATCCTACGCCGAGAAGGCGGTATTCCTTCGCAAAGCATTGAAGAGGAGTTCAAAATTACTTTAGAACGCCCTGTACATGCGTTCCGACTCCACGACGGATTCGTGCCTTCAGCAGGCACCTTGGACAACCATTACGCCCCCAAAGTACCTTTGATTTGTTATCATAACAATGAAGAATTAACAAACATCGTGAGCAGGCTATCTTCGATGCAACCAGACCCCAACAATCGAACAGTAGGCAAGCCGCCGACGAGGGAGCCAACCTTGGGCATGCTTCGATTTCAATCGGATATCCCCGATTATTTTCGAGACCTTTGTGATGAAAATAAATTGGGTAGTTGCAGAATCATTGAAATACTAAGCCCAAGCGGAGACCCCAAAGAGGCTGCTCGCAATTTGTTTGCCGCTATGAGATCACTGGAAGAGGTCTGTGATTTGATCCTTGCCGAACAAGCCCCAGAACATGGTTTGGGATTGGCGATTAACGATAGGCTTCGACGTGCCTCCATTAAATTAGAACAACCTTGAGCCCCTAAACCCAATCCTCCTATTATGGAGGGCTACAATTGAAGCTCGTGGCTTCGCAAAGAAAACTAATGAGGTTCTTTGGTGTATTTAGTGAGGACAAAGACAAAGCCGCCCAAGGCCAAAACAGCAAATAATATCCAACCAATCATAGATTCAAATTAAAGAAATTAAGATTCTGAATTTAACTTAAGCGAAGTTCGTTCAAAATCCTTGCATTTCATGGGCATTGCAGAAGAAAAACGCAAGGTTTTTTGTGCAAATCGGGAATGAGGTTGGATCCCAACATCCTTTTCCATTCTTGAACCGAGCATGTTTTGATCCATTCTTCGGCCCCCCCGTTCAGTCTGCAGGCAATGCACATTAACGTTGATGGATGAAGCAACCTAAGGAGGGTATGGAGGAGGGACTGGTTGCGATAGGGGGTCTCGATCCAAATTTGAGTTTGGTGGGTTCGATAGGATTGAGCTTCCAAGTCCCGAATTTTGGATTCCAACGCAGGGCTCTTCACGGGCAAATAGCCATGAAATTCCATATGCTGCCCGTTCAATCCACTGCTCATCCAAGCCAACATGATGCTGGATGGCCCACTGAAAGGGACCACTTTCCATCCTCGACGATGCACTTCCATCACCAAAGCCGAACCGGGATCTGCCAAAGCCGGACAACCGGCATCGGACATCAATCCAAGGTCATATCCTTGCTCCATGGGCGCCAACAAATGCACGAATTCGGACGCGTTACTATGTTCATTCAAAAGGTACAGTTTGTATTGATTGATATCCACCTTGGGGAGTATGCGACGTATCATCCTTCTGGCCTCCCTTTCGGATTCAACCACCAAATGATGAAGACGTAACATTCTCGCCTGCAATGCCGCGCTCACCTGCTCTGCACCGGATTCGGCATCCAGCAGGGTAGGAAGCAAAACCAATTCAGGGGAACTGCGATCCACGGTTTTAGATTGGGGTGCTATGGATTGGGGGAGCTTGGTAAAAATCACTTAGGGTTTGATCTTACGGCCCAGCCGTAGTCGATGCAATTGCCCACGAACCAGGCGAGTAAGCTCCCTAAGCGAATAGCCAAACAAAACGGCCGTCCCAAAACTGAAGGAGGAGTAGACCACCGCGACCAAGGCCATTTGGTTGTTGCTCAACATTACCTGGCTTACAAAAATGGCCAGCGAAACGTTCTGCAGGCCAACCTCCAGGGGAATAGTGATTCTAGAGCGTGGGCCCAGCTTGAACAAGAACGCTAGGAGGAGTCCGAAGAGCATCCCACCACCGTTGAGCAGCAAAGTGGGCGGAAGCAAATCACCCACAAAGCCCAAAACCTGATCTGTGCCGGAGTGCTCTGCGCCCGCCACACCCGCAAAAGCCACCAACAACATCATTGGCATCAGGTAACGAAGGGGTTTATCCGCCATGTCCGCAAAGGCCGGGTAACGACTTCGAATCCATAATCCCACGGCAGCAGGCAAGAGGGTAAGCAAGGCAATGTCTTGAACAGTATGCCAGAAAGGCAAAGAAATGACCGTACGCTGACCCATGAAAAAAGCAAGGGACCAATCCACAAGCCAGGGAATCGTCACGATACAAATGATGCTGTTGATCGTGGTCAGCGTCATGGACAAGGCCACATTTGCCTTTAACAAATGACTAATCAGCCCTGCCGAAGCTCCCCCAGGGCAAGAGGCAACGATCATCAAACCTACAGCGTAGGCGGGAGGCAACTTAAAAGCCAGGGCCAAAACCCAGGCAAGGACAGGCAGCACCACCATTTGCGCAAATAGGCCCAAAACGACCGCCTTTGGAAAACGGATGACATTGCGAAAATGCTTCCAACTCAAAGACAAGCCCATCCCCCACATGATCAACACCAAGGTTGCCGGCAGAAAATAGCTAGAAAAGAAATTGGGGTTCATTTCCGAGAACTTTTGGTGTTCATTTGCAATTTTGGAATGCGCTATGGCTACTTACTCAACGGAAGCCTATGCGCTTAGCTTCAAAGCAAAATCATTGAAGCCCTCCTCCAGACGGATTTCCAAACGACCCACTTGCATCATTTCCAACATGGCCAAGAAGGTAAAAATGGCTTGCATTTTGTCCGTAAAATCTTCAAATAAATCCAAAAAGGAAGTGAATTCCTTGTTGTTAAGCCGATTCGCCAGATAATTCCGTTGAGCGGCAATGGAATACGGGTAAGGGGTGACCTTGTGGGTGACCTTGACTCGAGACGCGCCACGAGCGACTGCTTGATGAAAATACTTGAGCAGCTTGTACAGATCAACATGCAACAAATCTTGTTCAATTCCCAAGCCTGCCTCAACCTGTTTCAATTCTTCGGCTTTGTTCCCGCGAGGCATCAACGATTGCCGATGATCCTCCATGAACTTCATTTCTTCGGTAACGGCTTTGTATCGCTTGTATTCCAAGAGCCTGGCGGCCAAGTCAGCCCTGGGATCTATTTCCACACCAGCCTCGTCCAATTCGGGTCGAGGCAATAACATTCTCGCCTTGATTCGAATAAGGGTGGCCGCCACCAAAATAAATTCTGCGGCTAATTCAATGTTAAGCTCTGCCATTTCCTGCATATACTGCAAGAAATCGCTGGTGATTTTTCCAATGGGGATGTCTTGAATATCCAATTCATCCCTTTCGATAAAGAAAAGCAACAAATCGAAAGGCCCTTCGAAGCGTTGTAATTTGATTTGGTAGGTCTCCTGCATAGTATTGGAATCGAAAGATAAGGCCGGCCCTAAGCAGAAGGGCCCGCAGTGGCCACAACCAACTTATCAGGTTGTAGGAACTGGGAAGCGAGCTCCATAAGCTTTGCGGGACTGATTTCGTTCAAGGCCCTCAAATATTCATGTAAATAATCCTCGCCGAGATTATACGATTCCAGATCCCAGTATCGATCGATCAAGGCCAAAGACCCGTCCAGACCCGCCATGAGTTGACCTTTCAAATAGGATCGTACCCTTCCCCATTCCTGTACGCTTAATAATTCTCGACCAAGCCTATCCATTTCAAAACGAATTTGCTCCAAGGCAAGGCCTTCTGACCCGGCCGATAGCTCCGATTGAATGGTCATAAGCGAATGATTTCGATAGGATCGAAGCCTTGCCCCAACCCCGTAGGTCAAACCCAAATCTTCCCGCAAATTTTGCATTAGCCTGGATCCAAAATATCCCCCGAGCACCGTGACCAGGATTTTGAGCCCGTGATAAAGGGGGTCCGTCTTGGGTGGCCAAACCAAAGCGGCTCTCAAGGAAACCTGCAGAGCATCTGCCTTGGGCACAAAAACCACCGACGGTGAGGGGTGTGGAATCTCCTTCAGGTCAAGACGAGTCCCTGACATTGAATCCACCGCAGCCACTGAGAAGGTACGCTGTAGATCGCCGATCAGGCCAGAAACAACCTGGGTGGCTTGAGGGCCGCAAACCGAAACCGACATGCCTTTCGAGGACAATAAGTGGCGATGAGCCTCCAACAAATGCTCACGAGTAATCGCCTCGTAATCGGCCGGACTTGATAAACGAGATTCAGGATGATACGGAGGGTACACCAATTGGCGTAATTGACGTCCCGCGAGGAAACTCAATTTTTGGGATTCGATATGCCAATGCTGAATTTTGGAACGAATAATCGATTGGAGTTCTTCAAGACGAAAAGCGGGTTCCGAAATGGCCTCCAGAAACAAGGGCCATACTTGGGGCAGAAAACGGTCCAAAACCAACAGCGTTGCCGAGGTATGCTCCGCCTCCGATGCAAAGCGAATTTGGCCCCCCCAGCGATCCACCTCCGAGGTCCACTCCGCGGCACTCCGTTGAAGGGTTCCTTCGCTAAGCATTCGAGTCATCAGACGAGTGGACAAGAAGTTTTGCTCAAACCAAAAACCATGATTCCATTGAATATCGATTCGTAGCAATGGTTCATTTCCCTGATTTAGAACAACGATTTTGGGGTAGGAATCAGAATGACTCCACGGTTGGGGCCAGTCCCAAGTTAATGGAGCCATTTCCTCGAGCATAGGCCGCCTACTGCGCTGAATGGTCGGGTTAGCCATAGTCATCTTGTTCATTCGGTAGATAGCGAAGGATCGCTGACCTTTCGGGCTTGAGCAATTGAGCCGCCAGGGCCCGAACACGATCAGGGGTAACCTTGCGATATGCTTCAATTTCACGATCCAAATCTTCTGCCTGGCTAAGGAATTCAAAGTAGCAGAGGTTCATGGCGACATTCAATCCGTTGGTCCTCCCCATCACCAAGGAGGCTTCTATTTGATTAAGGCTTTTGTTCAATTCATCTTGGTTAGGTCCATGATTAGCAATTTTGTACAACTCTTCCCAAACTGCATTTTCTGCATCATCAATCGAAACGCCCTGCGCACAATGCCCGCTCACGACCAAAAGCCCAGGATCCATGTCACCGGTTACGTAGGCATTGAGATCCGAAAACATGGGCCTATCCATGACCAATCCTCTGAACAGCCTGGAGGATTGGCCACGTGACAATACATCGGTAATTAAATCGCAGGAATGATAGTCCTCCGATGCTCTGCCCGGCATAGGAAAAGCCATGTACAAGGCCGGTGCAGGGTATGCCCCGTGTTTCTCTCGACGCCTAATGCCCGTAGGTTGCGGTTCTGCGGCATAGGATGGACGAATATCCCCCGATGGCTCCAGTTCGCCAAACCAACGCGTTACCCATTCTTCGACTTGGGGCAGGTCATAAGGGCCGTTAATGCCTAAAATCATTTGATCCGGGGCATAAAAACGCCTACGAAAGGCTTGCACCTGTTCCAGGGTGGCCTGTTCTATATGTGAAATTTCCTTGCCGATGGTGGCCCAGCGGTAAGGGTGAACCTGATAGGCCAAGTCCCTTAATTCCAACCAAGCATCTCCATAGGGCTGATTAAGATACCTTTCTTTGAATTCCTCAACCACCACTTGTTTTTGGGTGTCCAGGGCCTTTTGGTCAATAAGCGGAAAACCCATTCGATCACTTTCGAGCCATAAGGCGACTTCCAACTGAGGTGCAGGAAAGGTTAAGTAATAATTAGTTAAATCGTTAGAAGTAAATGCGTTATTCTCAGCCCCCATACTCTGGGCCACCTGATCGTAGGAGGGAACATGCTTCGATCCGGAGAACATCAAGTGCTCAAACAAATGAGCAAAGCCTGTTTGGTCAGGGTTTTCGTCCCTGGAACCCACACGCACCATCAGGTTAAGGCAACCCATTCGGGTTTGGTCATCGCGTCTTAGAAGCAAGGTGAGCCCGTTGGGCAAAACCCTGCGCTCAAAATTGGTTTTCACGGGTTGCCAGGTAATTGAAGGTCATGGCCCATTTTGTCCCGTTTTGTGGTGAGGTACCGAAGATTATGAGGATTGGGTTCGACCGGAATCGGCAGATACGCGACCACTTCCAATCCGTATCCGACCAACCCTGCCCGTTTAGTGGGATTGTTGGTCATGAGCTCCATACGGTTCACCCCCAAATTACGCAAAATTTGTGCCCCTATACCGTAATCACGCTCATCCATGGCAAATCCCAGGGCCAAATTAGCCTCGACCGTATCCATTCCTTGTTCTTGAAGTTGGTAGGCTTTGAGCTTGTTAATTAAGCCGATACCACGTCCTTCTTGGTTCATGTAAAGAACCACCCCTTGACCTCTTTGCTGGATGATCTCCATGGATTTGTGGAGTTGAGGCCCGCAATCGCAACGGCATGAACCAAAGATGTCCCCGGTCATGCAAGACGAATGCACCCTCACCGGAATAGCTTCCTGAATATCCCAAGATCCCTTGACCAAGGCAAGATGTTCTTGGGTACCCTCTTCTTGCCCAAAGGCTATCAACTTGAAATCCCCCCACAGGGTCGGTAAATCGACCTCCACCAAGCGGTGGACTAGGCTTTCTGTCCGTAGCCTGTAGGCGATTAAATCCTGAATGCTCACCAAAGGAAGGTCGTGCTGGTCAGCAATACGACGGAGGTCGGGCAACCTGGCCATGCTCCCGTCAGGATTCATGATTTCGCAAATAACACCTCCAGGTTCCAACCCTGCCAACCGTGCAAAGTCAACCGCCGCTTCCGTATGGCCTGCCCTGCGCAAGACCCCTGCCTTGCGAGCCATCAAAGGAAAAATATGCCCTGGCCTACCGAAATCTTCTGGTTTGGACCTGGGGTCCATCAAGGCCTGTATGGTTCTTGCACGGTCGGGTGCAGAAATCCCTGTGGAGCAACCATCACCCAGATAATCTACGGACACGGTGAATGGGGTTTGGTGGGAAGTGGTGTTGCGAGTCACCATGGGCGTGAGGTCCAAGGCCTTGCACCGTTCTTCGGGAAGAGGAGCACAAATCAAGCCGCGACCATGGGTGGCCATGAAATTGATCATCTCCGCATTCACCTTGGACGCGGCGGCCACAAAATCTCCTTCGTTCTCGCGGTCCTCGTCATCCACAACGATAATGATTTGGCCTAAGGATATGGCCAGAATAGCCTCTTCGATTGTATTGAACATAAAGTGGTCAAAAGTACGGATAATGGTCCTCTCATCGTTATTTTGG
>VHBD01000039.1 GCA_016872125.1 Sphingomonadales bacterium | reverse complement strand
CGAATCAGGGGGAATTAGCCTGTTTTGGTTGGTTTTCTGGTTGGTCATGATCGTTTGGATCCTGGGATCCTTGGGGGGCGGGATTGGAGGCGGGGGCCGAAGCGTAGGAAGAGGAGGAACGAGGAATATGGGCGGCCCAATTTTCTTTCCCGGAGGGGGATTTGGAGGTGGTGGAGGCGGTTTTGGGGGCGGGGGATTCGGGGGATTCGGGGGTGGCATGTCCGGTGGCGGAGGGGCCAGCGGCTCTTGGTAACCTCGGGTCTTGGGGGTCAAATGACCGAACCCCTGAGACTGTGCCCACAAAGAATTTCCGATTATGCCTTTATCGGCAGTATATTGGCCTTTTGCTAACAAAACACCCCATGACCTCAACCCCTGCACCGCTTCGTTCCTTGCCTGCGATTTTGGCCTTTAGGATTCGCATGGTCTCTGTATTTCTCCTTGCTTCCTTTGGGTTCGGCACGGTTTTGAATGCTCAGCCATTGGACTTTCAAATGGGTAATCCCGCCGAAATCAAACTCAAAGGTCAATATGTCCAAATCCTGGGCCAGGTCAAAGAGACGTATTTGGTGATTACCAAGGAATCCAATGCCATGTTTGTGCTTACCACGGTCGCCAAAGATTTAACACCACTCCAATCTCTGCGCATCAATTTTCCGGATGATGCCAAACTCAAATATCAGCTCAAAAGCGGTTGGCTATTAGGCAATCGTATCGTTTTGCTTTCGCATTGTTTTAACAAAGCTCTACGTCAGGACCAATACCATTGGTGGGAATTGTCCCTGGACGGTGTCCTCCAAAAAGAGCCCGTAGAAGCCGCACGCATCAACGGGAACGGCACAGTAACCGATCCCCTGATATCTCCGGTTTTTGGATGTTCCCGCGATCTCAAAGTCGTTTATGCCCTTTTCCCTGAACCCTCCACCTTTGGTCAATCCATCGCGGGGATTCGCTGCAAACAATGGGATTCTGAGCTGGAGCTCCTTTGCAACCGTTCCCTGAATCTTTCAGTAGAAAACCAAATTGCCAAAGTATTAACCGCTGATTTCAGAGATGCCATCAGTGGAATCGTCACCCTTGACCTGGTTTCCATCCCCAAGCCTGGCGTTAAAAGCACCCCATCATTGGCATCGAATCAACGCCTTTGTAAGATTTCCGTGCCTCAAGCTTCCATCACCGCATTGCCCATCCGATCAGAAGAATACCCCTATGCTCATCAAGTGAAAGGGCGTTGGTCCGATGATGCGTCAAGCATTTTGGCCATTTCCACCTTATCGACTTCCTACAAATCCGGAATCCAATCCATTCTTCTTCAAAAGTGGGCCCCTTCCGATACAACACCGACGCATCGGCATTCTTACGCAGTTCCGGCATCTTTCAAGAAGAGTGCGGACCTGCTCAACAAAAAATTCAGGGATACCGGTACCCCCAAAAGGCAGCTCAAAGAAGTCATGGATCTTTCTAACCAAATCGTGGAAATTGACCGTGACCGTTTCACAGTCTTTGGTTGCATCGAACGCGTAAACAGAGAAGTCCCTGTCGGGAAGAAATCGGATGAGGTTTCCGATGCGGAAGCCACCTACACCCACTATGCTCAAGGGAACCTAACGCTGCATGGCACCTGGTCCCAGGGTATTCAAAAGCATCTCGAAAATCCTATTGATCAAATCATTCAACCCAAAGGCATGAATTTGCCAACGGGGATCCTCGGTCTGCCTCATCACTCGCAGACCTTGATGATCTACAATGATTTACCCGAAAACATGACCGTTAGGCATCAAGCCTTCAAAGTGAAGGGCATGAACAACGAGAACCTCAAGGAGGCCAAAACGGTTCTGCTTCATGTGGACAGGGAGGGAAGATTTTCTTTCTTTAAGCCGTTTTCCAACCCCAAGGATCAAGGAAGAATTTACCCCTCTACCGTATGGATGGAGTCTAAAGATTCTTTCGTTTTTGTGGGATCGGATTCCAAGGGCATGATGCGCCTGGTCAAGGCCACCTATTAAATAATTATTTTCTCTCCGTTTAAAGGAGAACCTGCTAGTCAAAGCAACACTGCTTCTTATGTGAGCCACAGGTCTTTTGCAGCCCAACGCGCGTACGACCAAGCCTTCCACCGGTTGCGACCAGTAACCAAACGGGTAATCCCCAAATGCTTGGCTGTGGGGGTTTTCAGTCCTTGCCTCGTGAGAATCACCTCCAAGTCAAATAAGCAGGGGGT
Organism: Sphingomonadales bacterium; assembly: GCA_016872125.1. Taxonomy (GTDB): domain Bacteria; phylum Bacteroidota; class Bacteroidia; order UBA7662; family UBA7662; genus SYHX01. Next base: position 8,008 of record VHBD01000039.1, on the reverse strand, counting down.
TGAGCTGTAATGAGGGGAACCCAACCAATCCATGGACCCTCTCCAAAGCCTCGAAACTGCCGTGCGGTCCCGGTACACAGTCTTCAATTTACTGGAGCAGGTGGTTTGCAAAATCCACAAATAAATCGCACCCAATCGATTTCGTATTCTTTGGTCCTTTTGAAAGTCCGGGGGCCAGGAAGCCATGTTCCACGAACAGGCCACCCTTTCGTTGGTGATTATTTCACCTCCACCAATCAAGGCTTGCATCCCTCGAGGGTAGAAGCGAACCGCAGGTGCACTTTCTTGGACTGCTAACATGAGTTGTATCGTCTGCTCCATGGGTACTGATTCCGTATCCACGGCGATTTCATCCACCGCCAAGGTCTGCATCACCAAGCTTGCGTCCTTCAATTCCCCCAAACAATCCTTGCATGTATCCTCAGGTATTTGAACCGGGACAACATAGCCCACCCATCGGGTACCCCAATCGCGAGCGTACCAAGAGGATAGTTCGCTCATTCGGTGGTCCTCGACTATGCCCAACACCGGACTTGACTTTCGTACGGACCCGATGGAATCCGATCGACCGCGGAGGATGTACACCAATCCTTTGAAGACCAATGAAAACGCAAGGCACGCGCCTGCTCCTGCCCAAATCAGGCCCCTTGAAAATCGCCATTCCCCCGGAAGAAAGGCATACACAAAACCAATGGCCAAGGTTCCTGTAACCATCCCGCGGATAACCCGATGATAAAGATAGGGCTTATCGTAAGCACCATTAAGCCAAGCGCTCGCAACCCAAATGCTCACATAGGCCGGCAGCACAATCTGCTTAAATTCAAGTGGATAGTTCAATCCTGCGTTGACTTTCACGTGGTTCTCCCAATACAGGGTCAACAAATACATCAAGGCCATAAATCCTGCCCAATCAAGAAGTGGATGAAAGGCCCAAACAGACCAACGACGGAACACAGCGATCGACGCCCTCCCTGCGATACCAATTCGTAACATGAAATGCAGCCAAAAGGATTTGGAAGATCCATAATAGCTACTTGCAAACTCCATCATAGCGCCGTAAAACATGCGGACATAGCGCATGGATTCTTTTCGCGTACTTTCGCCTTTGAAGTGCACAATTGGGTTCGTTCCTAAATAGCGATTTCGGTAACCTGCACGGAGGATTCGGTAACTCCAATCAATGTCTTCGCCGTACATGAAATAACGCTCGTCCAACAAACCAATTTCCTGAGCAACACTGGATCTCACCCACATGAAAGCACCGGCCAGAATGGAAACGTCGTGATCGGATTCAGGGTTCAGATGACCGAGGTGATAGGCGGCCAGCCTGGGATGACGGGGAAACCAGTTGGCCAATCCCGTCAACTTAAAGAAGGCAGCCTCAGGAGTTGGAAGACCCCGTTTGGACTCTCTCAAAAACTGCCCCTGACCGTCCACCATACGCACTCCCAATGCACCGACCTTGGGATCGGATTCCATGGCCAACCAGCATTTCCATAAGGTCAACTCGGACAAGACCGTATCGGGATTTTGGATAAGGAGATATCGACCACTGGCCTGGGCCAAGGCTAGGTTGTTGGCCTTGGCAAATCCAAGATTCTCCGAACTTTGGATCCATTGAACCCACGGAAACGCCGCATTGATCAGCGGTTCACTACCGTCCTCGGAGGCATTGTCCACCACCCATACCTCTACATTCGTGGAGCCGCTGGCTGGAAGCCTGAGCTCACGAAGCGGCCACTGCTCCGGGACACTAGCCTCACCCCCTAAGCTTCGATCCAAGTAGGCGATAGACTGCTCAAGGGATTGCAGTGCGAGGTGCAAGTACCGGTAAACTTTGTAGTTCACCAACACCACCGACAAGGCTCTTTTTTCGTTCATTGGAATACGCAGACCAGCGATGCGGGACTTAGAACATGCTTACCCCAAATCCCAAATGGGTTATAGTTACCTTCTGCGAGGGAGTGCCCAAGGTACGAGAAATTCGAAGAACATAGGGTCGGCCCGCAACCCTGACACGGATTCCGGCCGTCCATTGCAAACCCCATTGGCTAAGGTTATTCACCGTTTCGATCAAATTACCGTTGGCATCCAAATACACTTTGGGCAACAAATCGTTTACAAAATTGTATTCCACCCCCAGCCCTGCATACACCCCGACCGGGTCATCATTATCCGCCATGCTTCCCCTTCCAAGGTTCAACTCCAAACTCAGGGGCGCATTGATCATAAAAACCGAACCCAAATTGCTTAATTGTAGGGCAAGGCCCAGGTTAGACCCCGCGGTCAACGACAAGAGATCCCCTTTGGTCCAGAAGGCATACCTGGGTATATAATTGAAGCCCTGCAACAAAATCTGTGGGGGCACATTGTACAAATTTGTGGGATCATAGGGTAATTGGTACATGTAGATCCCGGTGGTTAATTCCTGCATGAATTCAGGATGCCTCTCCGACCAACCATACCCCCCATCACCCTGGTTTGAAGAGGAACGCGCTCTTCGCTGCTGGCCCTTCGCCGATGTGTATCGATCCAGGTCCGTGTTTTGTGCTTGTACGGGCCCTGACACGGTGAGCGTCGCCAGGAGAAGGAGAGTAGGGAGCAAGCGCATAGAGCAACAGATTTCTCCAAAAATACTTGTCTTTCCTATCTTTACCCAAAGCCCGGTTAAGACCGGGACCTGCTGACCAAGAAACCCCCCTTTATGCAATTTTCCTGCATTCGCGAAATTCACCTTAAATCCCGCAATCTGCGCAAAAGCCTTGCGTTTTACCAAGATCTGTGTGCCTTTCCCACCCTTTCCTACATCAAGGACAAACATGCCATTTTTGAGGCGGGCTCTACCCTCTTGTATTGCCATCAACTCAAGAGCGGTCAAGAATTTCCAGGAAGCTCGGATGCTGAATTTGTGAACCAATTCATCAGTGTGGAATGCAGCCCCGGGGAATTTGAAAACAATCTGGAAGAATTGAAAGATAGCGAATATCCGTTGTTATCCGAAGGTCATTACGATAACAACAAGAAATTTTTTAGGATGGAGGACCCGGACGGGAACTTAATTGAGGTGGTGGAATCGGGTCATTGGGACAAATAATATCGCCATGAATTTAAACCTTCCCAAGAAATACCTTGGCGCTGTATGGGGCGCTTTGGTAGTGTTATGCATGATGGGCGCATTGTCCGTTCAAGGTCAAATCTTGGATCCGGTGCGTTGGACCTGGAGCTACAAGGCAGTCAACGACAGCACCGCCAGGCTGCTGATCAATGCCCGCATCGACAAAGGTTGGCATTTGTATTCGCAGTTCATGAAATTCGGACCGGACCAATTCGGACCGGAGCCTACGGTCTTCCAATTCACCTTCCCGGCCGGCATGCAAGCTGTAGGGCCTGTGAAAGAATTATCCAAAGTGCACCAAGAAGCCGCCCCGCTCTTTGACGGCCTGTTGGTGCGCTCCTTTGACGGGCAAGCCCTCTTCGCGCAAGAGGTGCGCATACGCTCTGGGCAAGGATCCGTCAAGGGATCCGTCTATTACATGGCCTGCGATGATCATCAATGCCTGGCCCCGCAGGAAAGGGAAATGAAATGGGACTTGAAAGGGTTCGCAACACAGAATCCAGATTCTACCGTAGCCAACAGCCCAACCCAGGAAAATGCCCCCGGCTCTCCAGGCAATGCTGATTCCAATGCAGGTCGTTCAGATTCCAAATTAAGCCGCTCAGAACCCCAAGAACGTACCGGGGGCATGGGATGGCTGGCTTTGTTTCTGGCTGGTTTTGCAGGGGGACTGCTCGCCTTGCTTACGCCCTGTGTTTTTCCGATGATTCCTTTGACGGTTTCGTATTTCACCAAGCAATCCAGTACCGCAGGCTCCGCCCTCTTCAAGGCTCTGGGATACGGGCTGAGCATTGTGGTGATCTACGTGAGTCTGGGGATGGGGGTTACCCTGGTTTTTGGATCGGATGCGCTTAACGATATGGCCTCCAACCTGTATTTCAACCTGGCCTTCTTCGTGATGCTCTTGGTCTTTGGCTTCTCTTTTTTGGGGGCCTTTGAAATCACCCTTCCTTCGTCGTGGACGAACCGTGCCGATCGTCAAGCGGATCGTGGAGGCTGGGCAGGCATTTTCTTCATGGCATTTACATTGGCTTTGGTTTCGTTTTCGTGCACGGGCCCCATCATCGGGACCCTCTTGGTGGAAGCGGCCGTTCAGGGAGCCCTTATGGGGCCTGCCATTGGAATGCTCGGATTTTCGTTGGCTTTGGCATTGCCATTCACACTTTTTGCGATCTTCCCCAAGTGGCTGCAGCAATTGCCCAAGTCTGGTTCCTGGATGAATTCCGTCAAAGTAGTGTTAGGATTTTTGGAACTTGCCTTTGCCCTCAAATTCTTGAGCAACGTGGATTTGGCCTACCATTGGGGGTTGCTTGATCGTGAAATTTTTCTGGTGTTGTGGATTGGACTTTTCACGCTGCTCACCCTTTATTTGCTCGGCATGATCCGCTTTGCCCATGACAGCCCATTGCCCTACCTTGGGTTGGTCCGCATGTCCTTTGCCCTGGGTGCACTATCGTTCACGCTGTACCTGATCCCCGGGTTGTGGGGTGCCCCGTTGCATGCTGTCAATGCTTTCTTGCCACCGATGGCGACCCAGGACTTTGTGATGGGAGGGACCCCGCAGATGGGAGAGAACCCGCAGGCCGACGAGGTCGATGGCTCCACCCCAAAGCGCAAATACAGCGATATCCTGCATGGACCACACGGGCTGACCTGTTTCTTTGATTTGGACGAGGCCATGGCTTATGCCCGTACCGTGAACAAGCCGGTCATGTTGGATTTTACCGGGCATAGCTGCGTGAATTGCCGCAAAATGGAGGCTACCGTATGGTCCCTGCCCGATATCCTTCAGCGCCTGCGGGATGATGTGGTCCTGGTTTCTCTGTACGTGGATGACAAAACCGCCCTTCCTGCTTCGGAACAATACCGTTCGACGTTCAGCGGCAAGTGGATCGACCGATTAGGCTCCAAATGCTCCGATTTGCAAGCCACCCGCTACGGCACCAATTCCCAGCCGTACTACCTGCTCCTGGATCATGAGGAAAATTCATTGGTCCCTCATGCCGCCTACGATCCAGAACCGGAGAAATTTCGTCGTTTCTTGGACCAAGGCATCAACGCATTTCGTCAAGGAAAGCAACCATGAACCCTGTGTTGCGTAACGAGATCGAGCAGATGCGCCGCCTGGAACTGGACTTCTACGGCGACCAGGGGTTAATGGAAGGCATCGAAGAAGCCGCCAAGGTCATGGCAGAGGCCTTGGAAGCGGGTCACAAAATAATTTGTTGCGGAAACGGCGGCAGCATGAGCGATGCCATGCACCTGGCCGAAGAGCTGAGCGGGCGTTACCGTTCGAATCGCAGAGCATTGGCCGCCATTGCCCTTAGCGATCCGGGGTTCCTGACCTGCGCCGCGAACGATATGGGTTACGATGCCGTCTTCGAAAGAGGGATTGAGGCCCTAGGCCAATTCGGGGATGTGCTCATCGCCATCAGTACTTCAGGCAATTCCCCCAATATTCTCAAAGCCTGCCACAAGGCTCGCTCTCTCAACCTCCGGGTCATCGGCCTCAGCGCGGGCAATGGCGGTTCGTTGCCTTCGCATGCCGATCTCTGTTTGTTAGTTCCAACCGAAGGTTATGCCGACCGAGCCCAGGAATTTCATATCCGCATCATCCACCTTTGGATTGCCTTGATCGAATACCGGCTCAAACTTTCTTAGACTGTTGGTGCCTTCGTTTACAAAAGGCTATTTCAGCAAAGTCTCTTGCAATTTGCGGTAACGATGGCGATTGAGCACGAGCACTCGCCCCGCCGGAAACAATGTGGCGTTAAGGTTCAATTGATTATAAGCCTGTAATTTATATAGCGGTACCCCTGTTTGCTGAGAGACTGTCAACGGTCCGTCGCCTTCTTGAGTCACATAAACGATGCCCTCGTCCACCGCTTTTTGCAAGGCCGTTTGTGGCCAAGCAAAATCAATGTTATTTTTGGATTCCAGCATAGGTACCTGAGCGATTTCTCCTCCTTTGGCCAAATCTAATGTTATATATTCCTGAGGTTCCTGATCTAAGTTTTGCAAATTCAACCTTTCGATCAAATTGATCAGGCGCAGCGGATACAGGGTATCGGTCGCATACCCCGCCCTTTTCAAGCCGTAGGCCCATGCTTTATAATCCGTGGGCGACAAACTGTCAAAAAGAAATCGGTACCGAGGCCGCGCCAAGAAGACCACGCGGTCCGCATACGATGAATCCGGATGCGTATACTTGCGGAAACAATCTTGAGGCAGATCATCATCCACATGGATGGAGTCCCCCACCCAACCCTTGCCGCATTTGATCCCAAAGTGGTTGTTCGCCTCGGTAGCCAATGGGCTGGTCCCTGCAGCAGATTCCAACAGCGCCTGTGCCATGGTGATGCTGGCCGGAATACGGTGAAGGACCATGTGCTGCCTTGCCAAATCTCCGTAACGTTGAATGTAGGCTTTCTGCAGAGAGTCTTGGCTACCCGCAAAGGCAGTCCCCCAAGAAAACAAACAGAATAACCAACGGGTCATGCACTCAGCTTACAAGGGTTCCGACCTCTTCCCCTTCGATGACCTTCATCAGGTTACCGGGTCTGTTGATATCGAAAACTACGATAGGCAAACGGTTTTCTTGGCAAAGAGCGAATGCGGTCATGTCCATAACCTGCAGGTTCCCAATCAGGGCCTCGCTGTATTGAAGGCGTTCGTAACGCACCGCATCTGTGTGCTTCTCCGGGTCTTTGTTGTAAATCCCATCCACCCGTGTTCCTTTGAGGATCGCATCGGCATGAATTTCGACCGCCCGCAGGGAAGCCGCCGTATCGGTAGTGAAATAGGGGTTACCCGTTCCAGCGCCGAAAATCACCACCCTGCCTTTCTCCAAGTGACGTACCGCCCTGCGACGAATGAAAGGTTCGGCGATTTGTTCCATTTTGATAGCCGATTGCAGCCGGGTGCTGATCCCCTTCTTTTCGAGGGCGGCTTGCAGGGCCATGCTATTGATCATGGTGGCTAACATGCCCATGTAGTCGCCTTGGGCCCTTTCCATACCGCCCGATTCGGCTTGCACTCCTCTGAAGATATTGCCTCCCCCCACAACGACGGCGATTTGAACACCCCGCAAGGCACAGGCTTCTATTTCCCCCGCATAACGATCGAGCACGGTTTGGTCAATGCCAAATTGTTGATCGCCCATCAGGGCCTCGCCGCTTAATTTGAGGAGAACGCGCTTGTATTTCATTCAGGAATTAGGTTTATCAAAAATCCAACCATTTCCATCAATTTCCACCACCGTCCCCCAATTTCTCCTTGGAGGAACGGGCAATACGCGTTTTAGGCTCCGATGGCGACGCGATGAAAGGCCTTCACCGTGAGACCAGCCGAAACCTTGCCCAGCATTTGAGCAATGTTGACCGAATTATCCTTCACGAAAGCCTGATTCAGCAGGGTATTGTCCTGGTAGAATTTATTAAGCTTTCCAAGGGCGATTTTCTCGAGGATAGCCTCCGGCTTTCCTTCTGCCCTAGCTTGATCTTTACCGATTTCAATTTCCTTCTCGATGACGGTTGGATCCACATCGTCTTTGTCCACAGCGATAGGGCTCATGGCGGCGATTTGCATCGCCACATCCTTCCCTGCTGCGGTCACGGACTCGTTCAAGGACTGGTTCAAAGCCACCAACACACCGAGTTTGCCGTTGCTATGAATATAGGTGACCACAGCTTCGCTCTCCAGAACTTCGACGCGGTTCACCCCAATCTTTTCACCAATCTTACCGGTGTATTCCACTAACAAATCCGAAACAGCCAATCCATCCATGTTGGTCGCCAACAAGGCCTCCACATTGGTCAAATGATGAGCCATGCAATGCTCGGCTAATTTGCGAGCCAAACTCGTAAAGTCATCGTTCTTGGCCACAAAATCGGT
>VHBD01000038.1 GCA_016872125.1 Sphingomonadales bacterium | reverse complement strand
CAACCGCGCCCCAAGTTTTGTCGCAGGTTCAAGCCGCCGCGTAGCCTTTTGCTGGTTTCGCCTATCCTAAAGCCTTGGTCTGCAACGGCTTGAAAGCTGCCCGACACCTCGGTGTTTCCGTAGCGAGCGCTGTGCAAATACGATAGGCCGTTCATGGTCGGGTAATTCGAACGACCCCAGGGGTTCCGATGAAAGGTCGGTGGCTCGGCGTAGATTCCACTGAATCCGCTAATGACATGCAAGGGTTCCGGGCTTGGACGGCGGGTACGAAAATGAACTACCCCGCCCAAGGCCGATGAACCGTAGAGGGCAGAACCTGCGGTCTTGAGGACTTCGATTTGTTCCAGTTGTTCGGTGGGTAGTAATTTCCAGTGGACTTCGGCTGCATCGGCGGATAGGAGCGGTAACCCGTCCAAGAGCATCAAGGCCCGGCTACCGGCGTTGAGGGTAAATCCCCCGCTGCCCCGGATACTCAATTGGCCCCGAAGGCTATAAACCCCGGACATCCGATTCAAGGCATCTTCAGGAGTGAGGCTGTTAAAGGTTTCGGCATCTTGGCGGGTGAGGAGTCCCAAACTTGCGGTAGATCGCTCCAGTCGCTGGACCATGCGGGATGTGGTCACCACCACCGGTTGCAAAACCTTGTGGTTGGCATTCCAGACGGTATCCCGGGTTGGCACGTTGGCCGAAGTTGGGGGGGTACTTGCCTGGCCCTGCATAGGGGCGGTTTGGATTATCAAGGCAAAGGGGATCACCCAAAAGGAATGTCGAATTAACGCAAACAAAGCAGGTCTTGAAAAACCGAATTTAGTCATAAAAGGCATGAAAAAGGAAACGGTCATTGAACTCATGGCAAAGTCCTCTCTGCCCGGGGTTGGACCGGTCACCATTCGTAAGGTGCTGGCGGATATGGCTTCGGTTCAAGACTATTGGGGGCCTGCATCACCGAATTGGATAGAGTTGATGTTAGGGGCTGAAGCCGAACATTTGGCCGCCATGGGGCCTTGGGGGAAGCGATTGGCCTCGGCCATGAACAAAGACAAAGACGGCCGAATTTTGCAAAACAACTTGGCGTTCTTCCGAAGAGAATGGGAGATCAGCCAGGGTGAAGGCATACGTTGGGTGGACCTGCATGCAGGAGATTACCCAACCCAACTCAAGTGCTGCACCAATGCACCGCTATTGCTCTACGTAAAGGGTACATTGCCAACCCAATACGAATACAGTTTAGCGGTTGTGGGTACCCGTAACATGAGTTCGTACGGGGCCTATATCCTGCGCCAGTACATGGAGGAGCTTTCGAAAAGTTGGCAAGATTCTGTTCATAAACCTATTGTGGTTAGTGGTTTGGCACGAGGGGTTGATACCCATGCCCATCAATTGGCCCTTGAATGCGGTATGGTGACTTTGGGTGTTATGGCCAACGGATTGGCTTCGGTATATCCCGCCCAGAATCGGGGTCTGGCCTCTAGAATATTGCGGAACGGCGCCTTAATCAGCGAGTCTCCTGCATACCAAACTGCCGATGCTCGTTTGTTCGCGAGCAGGAATCGTATCATCGCTGGGATATGTTCAGGGACTTTGGTTGCAGAGGCAGCAGCCCGCGGTGGAGCCTTGATTACTGCTCGTTATGCTCAGGAATACGGGCGTCATGTTTTGGCCTTTCCGGGCAGGGTGACCGACCAAAATTCCCGCGGATGTTTGCAAATGATCATGGAAGGCCAAGCCTTGATGACCTGTTCACCCCATGATTTGGCAACCCTGATGAATTGGCCTATTAGGGAATCCGGTCTTGAAGGGACTTGCGTGGAGGGATCTACCCAAACGGCTCAAGGCACACCCATTACCCCCGGTGACCATGAGTTCAACATCACTATTCAACATTTGGGCATCGGTGCCGCTCAATTGATTTCGTCCATGGAATTGCACGAATCCCTTGCAGCCGAATTGCTTTGGGAATTATACCCCGGGGATTATCCGGGATTTGTTTGCGCAATTTTTGAATTGGAAACCAAAGGCTGGATCACCAGGAATTCAACGGGAGCCTTGGTTCGAATTCGCTGAATCCAGGGTGAATTAACCGTTGTGATCTTGCAAGACCAAGATTTCCCTGCAATGGGAATATTCTCCTGGGTCATTGGAGGCGATGACCAAACATCGATTTTGGGAAACCATAGGCAAAAGGGCCTGAAACCAGGTTTGGCCATGTGCATCGAGATGGCTATAAGGTTCGTCCAGGAGCAGTAGGGAAGAATCGCTGAGCAGGGCCAGAACCAATCTCAATTTCTGGGTCATTCCGGAACTGAAATGACGAATTTGCAGCGATGAAGAGGCTCTAAGGCCCGATGCCTCAAGTTCTTGGAATGGATCGTACCCTGCAAGGTAAGGGTTAAGGGTAAAATGGAAATCAAGTAATTCTCTCAACGTAAACTCGCCAGGAAGCTCCATGCTCGGAGCAGCCAGGGCAGGCCGGCCTTTGGGCGGTTCGCTCCATTGCAACTGTCCCAAGTCAGGACGTACGAGCTCGGCGAGGCAAAGTAACAAGGTCGATTTCCCGCTTCCGTTGGGACCGGTGATGGCAAGGCCGGTACCCGGCTCAATTCTTGTATTAAGATTTTGGAACAGCCATTGGCCACGGAATTGTTTGCCTATAGATTCAAGCTGCAAAACAGGCACGAAATGCGAATGTTATATTATTCAATCATTCCACGAATCACTCCTGCATTAGAATGCCGAATGAATTGCAAAATTCGATCTCTAAGTTTGGAAGGCGCGATATCCACCTCGACTTGTTCAATAGCGCGGGTAATGTTATAACCGCGAACATAAATTACACGATAAACATCTTCAATCAAGCGAATTTCATCCTCTTTGAAACCCCTTCGACGGAGTCCAATCACATTGACCCCGGCAAAGGATAGGGGGTCCTTGGCGCATTTTACAAAGGGTGGAACATCTTTACGGACCAGGGATCCACCTCCTACAAAACTGTGTTCACCGATGGTTAGAAACTGCTGCACTGCAACCAATCCTTCCAAAATGGCCCAATTATGGACCGTAATATGCCCTGCTAGGGTGGCCAAATTGGCCATGATGACATGGTCACCCAGCAAGCAATCGTGAGCAACGTGGGTATAGGCCATGAGCAGGCAGTCTCGACCCACAACGGTTTCGTTGCGATCGGTGGTGCCTCGGTTGATGGTAACACATTCACGAACGACTGTCCGATCACCGATCCGGGTTAGGGTTGGTTCGCCACGGTATTTCAGGTCCTGTGGAGGGGCAGAAATGACAGCACCTGGAAAGATTTGAACAGCATCTCCAATCCGGGCCCCTTTCATGATGGTGCACCCCGGCCCTAACCAACAATGGTCGCCAATGATCACATCTTCTTCTATGGTCACAAATGGACAAACAACGGTGCCCTGACCAATTCGCGATTTGGGGTCTATGTTGGCGAGTTTGCTCATGATTTTTTAACCAACTGAGCCATCAATTCCGCTTCAACAACCTTTTGGTCTTGCACGTAGGCTTGTGCCTCCATTCGGCAAATTCCGCGACGTATAGGTTCCATAAGTTTTAATCGGAGCACCAAAGTATCTCCGGGGAGGACTTTTCCCTTGAATTTTAATTTGTCAATGCGCGTGAAATAAGTCCAATAACCCCCTGGGTCATCCATGAGGTTAAGGCACAAAACTCCTCCCGCTTGGGCCAAAGCTTCAATGGTCAGCACACCAGGCATGACCGGATTGCCTGGGAAATGGCCTTGGAAGAAGCCCTCGTTGATGCTAACGTTTTTGATGCCGACGACGTGTTGATCTGAAATTTCAACGATTTTGTCCACCAAAAGAAAGGGGTAGCGATGAGGCAGAAACTTCATGATTTGGGTGGAGTCGAAGACTGTTTCGGTAGGCAACTCGATGGACTTGGACGTGATTTTGCTGGGCTTGGTTTTCTTCTGAGTGAGGATGAATTTTCGGAAGGCCAAAGCAAATGCCGCGTTGGAGCTATGACCTGGCTTGTGAGCAATGGCATGGGCTTTCAACCTGCGTCCAATCAGTGAGAAATCACCAACCACATCAAGAAGTTTATGACGGGCAGGTTCATTGTCAAAATAAAGGTCCTTATGATTAAGCACCCCGGCATTTTGAAATTGCAGATTGGGATGCCCAAACATCGTACGAAGATTATCCCAATGTTCCTCAGCTACAGGGTTTTCGATGAAAACAAGGGCATTGTTAAGATCCCCGCCCTGAATGAGCTTATGATTGTACATAGTCTCAAGTTCATGCAGGAAACAAAATGTTCTGCACGGGGCAATTTCTTCGGCAAATGTTGACAGGGAATCCATTCTGGCATGTTGTCTGCCGAGGGCTTTGGAGTCAAAATCAATAAGAACGGAGACACGATAATCTGAATCCGGTAAGAGGTCTATTTCAGTTCCTTTGAGTTTATCTTGAAAGTGATAATGTTCTTTTAGCTCAAAATATTGCCTGGGTGCTTTTTGCTCAGCGAGTCCTGCTTTCTGCAGGGTTTTCATGAAGGGCAAGGCGCTGCCATCGGCAATGGGGAGTTCAGGCGAATTGAGTTCCACAATAACATTATCCAAATCCATGGCGGTGAGGGCAGCAAGGGCATGTTCTACCGTGAGGACTTTGGCCTCTCCCAATCCTAGGGTAGTTCCTCGACTGGTTTCGACAACATATTCTGCCAAAGCGGGAATGTCCACGGCGGGGTTTAAGTCGGTTCTTCTAAAAATGAATCCGGTATCTTCAGGGGCAGGGATAAAACGTAGAACAACCGGCGATCCGCTATGCAATCCCACGCCCTCCATCGAAACAGGATGAGCAATTGTCTTTTGAAAGATAGTTTCAGAATTTTTCATGAATGATAAGCCGTTAGGCTTGTTAAGCTTTGGCCTTTTCGAATTCTCGGGCCAGGGTTGTGTAGGCCTCTTTCAAGGATTGAATTTCGGCGAGGAGGTCAGATTCCAGTTGGGGAAGTTTCCGAAACAAAGCGTTGGACCTTTGGTTATCCATATAAGGCATAATCGGGGTCCCGTTCCATTTACGGTTGGCATCTTTAATCGTATGCGTAACCCCGGTTTGACCCCCAATTTGAGAACCGGGGGCGATCTGGATATGGCCTGCAACACCAACTTGCCCCCCAAAAACACATTTTTCTCCAACTTTGGTGCTGCCTGAAATCCCTGTTTGAGCCGCAATCACCGAATGGGCCCCCAATTCCACATTATGGGCCAGGTGCACAAGGTTGTCAATTTTGCAACCATCACCGACCGTGGTTGCGCCCATGGTGGCCCTGTCTATGGTTGCATTGGCGCCGACCTCGACGTCATTGCCCAAAATCACGATTCCTGTTTGAGGAATCTTGGCGTAAACTTGGTCTTTGTCGGGTGCATAGCCGAATCCATCGGATCCGATCACGGCATTGGCGTACAGTATGCAGCGGTCGCCGATTTGGCAGCCATCCAAAACGCGAACCCCGGGATGCAAAATGCAATTTTCACCGATGTGGACCCCGGAACCAATGTAGACTTGCGATGCAATTCGGCATCCTGCACCTATCTTGACCTTTAGGGAAACCACTGAATACGGGCCTATACCTACATTTTCTCCAAGGACGGCGGTAGGATCCACCGTGGACTGGGGATGTACTCCGTCATGGTAAACGGGTTCGCTTTGAAAGGCTTGGAGGATGAGACTGAAGGAAGAATACGCATCAGCGACCTTGATGATGGTGGTTTGAGAGGGTAAAAAGGGCAATTCCAAGCGATGGTCCACGATGAGCGCTCCAGCGAGGCATTGATCCAGATGAACCAAGTATTTGGGATTGGCAAGGAAAGAAATCTGGTGGGCTCCTGCATCTTCAATCTTGGCCGGGCTGTGGATTAAGCGGTTCTCATCCCCAAGGCATACCCCGCCCACCATGGCAGCGATTTCCTTGCATTGCAATTCCATCATAATTCCGCAAATATCAACATAATTGCCCTAGATTGGGCCTCCCATTAAGGATGCCATGGTACCTTGACCAGGGTTGATCCCTATAGAGCGGTTGGAAGGCGGCTTAGGTCTATTTGGGAAGATATTGGGTGTACTGAGTTCTCTCAGCCAACAAATCCACGCAGTAGGCATGGTCGTTGAGGGCCTCAAGGCTTAGGGTCTTGCCTTGGCGGTCTCGGATGATGATGGGTTGATGTTCGGGGTTGTAAACCGCATTCTGTACAATGCCTGTATGGGCCAAATAGGGGATGGCTTCATCTTCAAGGCCCAAACGGCGGGCCTCGGCCTGTCCCGCCATATGAATTCGTTGCGGGTCAGGCTTGTCGGTGCTGAAGGTTACCCGGGAAAGCCTCCGTTGCATCAATTGCCAGCAGAGGTGTTGCAACAAGGGTTCGGATGACCTGGCCCATGCCTTCAAATGAACCATGATTTCGGCATCATCCAAACGCGCATAGGCATTACGAAGCTCGGGATTATTGCGAAAATCATCTGCATTCGGCGGACTGTCCAGAAACATGGCAAGATCTCCCGAAATTTGAATGGGCAGGCCGGCTAAACGACATTCTCTTGCCCGGCGGATTATATGCCCCATCAGGTATTCGGCGGATAGCACGGTTTTGTGCAGATAGACTTGCCAGTACATCAAATTCCTGGCCATCAGGTATTTCTCTATGCTGTAAACGCCCTTGCGCTCGACCACCAATTTCCCTTGGTGAACGTCCAACATTTGAAGAATTCGGTCAACCCCAATAACCCCTTCGGTCACCCCGGTGAAAAAACTATCCCGACTTAGGTAGTCCAATCGGTCCATATCCAATTGAGAACTAACCAATTCATGCAAGAAGGGCAATTCATGCCGGTTTGTAAAAATGTCTATGGCCGTGTCCAAGGCTCCGTTCGTCGATTGATTGAGATCCTGCATCAGGAGCATAGAAATTTCTTCGTGGGGCATGTCTTGAATAAGAAACCCTTCCAAGGCGTGGGAAAATGGAGCATGCCCCAGGTCGTGCAGCAAGATGGCGCCCAAGGCCCCCAAGCGATCATCCGGGCTCAAACCGTAGCCCTTGTGTTGAAGAATGTCCAAGGCGTTCTGCATCAGGTGCATGGCTCCGAGTGCATGGGCCAATCTGGAATGCGTGGCTCCGGGATACACCAAATAGGTCATACCCAATTGCCGGATATAACGTAATCTTTGAAGCAAGGGATGATCAAGCAAATGCAGAATCAACGGCGACTCCAACCGAATGAACCCGTAGAGGGGGTCGTTAAGGATTTTGTTAGTGAGGTTGGAATGGCCCATAGAAAAGAGGGTAATTTAGACTACAATTACGATATTATACGTTAGGGGAAATAAATCAACGCGATGAACGGCATTTCAATCTTGTGGGCAGACGATGAAATCGATCTTTTGGCGCCGCATGTTTCATTTTTGGAAGGTAAGGGCTACAAAGTTACACCTGTCAATCACGGGGCCGAAGCAATTCGACAGGCCGGACTAAGCGACTATGACGTCGTTTTGTTGGATGAAAACATGCCTGGTTTGAGCGGATTGGAGGTACTTTCCCGGCTCAAAGACCAGTACCCCCTCTTGCCGGTGGTTATGGTGACCAAAAGCGAAGAAGAAATGCTGATGCAAGAGGCTATCGGATCCAAAATTGCAGATTACCTCATCAAGCCGGTTCACCCCAAGCAATTGCTTTCGGCCATAATCAAAATTACAGACCATAAACGGCTCATCGCTGAGAAGACCACGGCGGCCTATCGCGAAGACTTTGGGGCATTGGGCATGAGCATGTCCGATCCATTGAATGCGGTGCAATGGTCGGAGCTCTATGAGCGATTGGTCAAATGGGATTTGAATCTGGAAGAGTCGGGTGATTCGGGGATGAAAGAGGTGTTTGCTATGCAAAAGGCTGAGGCCAACAGGTTATTTGTGCGTTTCATCAAATCAAATTACGAATCCTGGTACCAAGCCGGCACGAACAGTTCCCCCATTCTTTCCCATCAATTGTTGCAAAAGAAACTGCTTCCGTTGTTGGATCAGAACCCTAAAGTTTTGTTCCTCCTCATTGATAATTTTCGATTGGATCAGTACAAGGTCATTGAGTCCATCCTCTCACCCTTCTACAAAAACACTGACACCTCAACCTATTATTCCATTTTGCCGACCAGCACGGAATACGCAAGAAATGCATTGTTTGCTGGAATGCCGCCGGCAGAAATTGTTCGGCGCTATCCGGATCGATGGTGGTCGGAGGATGAGGAGGGTAGTCATAACATGCACGAAGCCTTCTTCTTAGGGGAATGGTTGAAACGGAATGGCCGCAACATTTCATTCCATTATCAGAAAATAACTTCCCTCAATCAAGCCAAGGCTATGCTGGATGGTGGGGGTTCTGCAATGAACAATCCCCTCGAGGTAGTGGTTTATAATTTTGTGGATATGTTAAGTCATGCTCGTTCGGAAATGAACATCATCAAAGAGCTGGCGGAGGACGAGGCCGCTTATCGCTCCATCACCCGATCTTGGTTGGAACATTCCCCCTTACTCGAATACCTGGAAATTGCGGCATCAAGGGGTTATACGATGGTGCTGACCACGGATCATGGGATGGTCAAGGTGGAAGACCCCTTGCGGATAAGCGGGGACAGGGAAATGTCCACCAATCTCCGATACAAAGAAGGACGGAACCTTCAGGTTCAAGAGGATTCCATCTTTAGTATCCGCAATCCCGAGAAGGTGCAATTGCCGCGCAAACACCTGAATTCCACGTATGCATTGGCCGGTTCGGACCAATTTTTCTGCTATCCAAACAATTTTCATCAATACGCGGCATTGTACCGAAACAGCTTCCAGCACGGCGGGATTTCCATGGAAGAATGCATTGTGCCCTTCGGGGTCTTCAAGCCCAGGCCATGAATGACCCCCTGGCCTGAAGGATAGGGGTTGAATTGGGTCTGCGTAGTTTAGTTTTGTCGCATGATTCGCGGTGAAAGTCCCCAAATTCCCTACCTCATCGGAATTGTAGGTGGCTCGGCCTCGGGCAAAACCACCTTTATTCAAGATCTGGCCACTAGGTTTTCCTTGGAACAGCTCTGTGTAATTTCTCAAGACCATTATTACCACCCCCTTCACCTGCAGTCCAGGGACGAGCAGGGGGAAGTCAATTTTGATTTGCCCACCTCCTTGGATCGTCAGCGTTGTTTAGCGGATTTGAAGTCCTTGATCGAGGGCCGGTCCGTGAACATCCGGGAGTACACCTTCAACCGTCCGGATGCCGAGCCTACAGAACATGTCTTGAAGCCGGCACCGGTGATGATCATGGAGGGCTTATTCGTTTTTCATTACAAGGAAATTGCCGAGATGCTGGATTTGCGTATTTTCATTGATGCTCCCCAGGATCTCATGCTATCCAGACGTATCGAAAGGGATTACCGCGAGCGTGGTTATCCCGAAGAGGTGGTTCGCTACCAATGGGATCATCATGTAGCCCCGGCTTACAAAGCTTACCTTGAGCCCTATCGTGATTCCAGCGATTTGATCATCACCAATATTCATGGCTTTGAAAGGGCCCTCAATGTAATTGCTTCTCATATTCAAAAGATTTTATCATGGAAAACCGTTTCGGTGTAATTGGCCTGGGTCGTTTTGGGACGACCATCGCCCGTACTTTGGCGCAGCGTGGTGCCGAGGTCATTGTTATGGACAACGATGTGCATGCCATTGATGCCCTACGAGATGATGTGGCGTATGCCGTGCATATGGATGCAACCAATATTAAATTGCTACGCGAACAAAGTGTACAGGATTTGGATGCGGTAGTTGTGGCCATTGGACAGGATTTTGAGGGCCTTTTGCTTACCACTGTAACACTTATTGAGTTAGGCGTCAAGCGCATTATTGCCAGGGCTTCTACAGAGCAGCAGCGCAGAGTGTTGGAGAAACTTGGTGTTACTGAAATACTATCCCCCGAAGATGAAGTAGGAATATCGGTGGCGGGCCGTCTGCTCAATCCCAACTTGGTCAATGTATTCCAACTCCCGGATGACTACCAGATTGTAGAGGTCAAAACACCAGTGGGTATATGTAACAAAACGGTTTTGGAAATCGAACTGCGTTCCAAGTACAAACTGAATTTGATTACCTTGAGGCGAGCTTACGAAATCGCTGTGGAGGACGGCTCTCACAAAGTGGAGTACCATATTTTGGGG
>VHBD01000037.1 GCA_016872125.1 Sphingomonadales bacterium | reverse complement strand
GAACGCCAACGATTTGATGGATGGGTGGAAATGTTCAAACATGCGATCATTGGAGATCCCACTTTGTTGGATGCGATCAAAGCCTATTGGACGGAATATGACGCAAGTGGCACTGAATCAACACGAATCATGCCACTCCCTACCCAAGCACTTATCGAATCTGCATTGAGGGTCAAAATCCGTATTGTTCAGGAAGATCCCTTAGAGAAGGACCTGCGTCGATTGCTAAATTATGGACATACCCTTGCCCATGCTTTGGAATCCTGTTCAACCCTTTTAACCCATGGGCAGGCCGTTTGGCTGGGCATGCTTTTTGAATTGCAATTGGCGGCTAAATGCGATTTATTAGCAGAGAATGAGGCACGTTTTATTTTCGAATTTCTGAGCCTGTTGACACCGTTCAGTGGATATGCTGATGTGGTTCCCTCGAACGTCCTTACGGAATGGAACAGGATATGGGGTTATTTGGAACAAGACAAGAAGGTTCGCTTTGGTCAAATTACCTGGTCACTTCCCGTCAAGGTTGGCCAAGGCCAAGTAGGGGTTGAAATCGACGTCCAGATGATCAAAGAATTGTACGAAATTTGGTCATTAAATCCTTTTTAGAATAATTTTTCTTTACTACAACCTTTCCGTTGGTCCCTCCAAATCCAGTGCATCGTCCAAGCGAATTAGTGTTTTATGGTAGTCCATCTCTGCTACCCTCTGTGGTCTCATTGAATCTACCGCCGTCCAAAAGTCAGCTTATTCGGAGAATTTTCATAGGCGCCGTTCAAGGCTTGGACCATCCGATGATTGAATGGAATCCCATTTGGCCTCAGGATGTTATGGATGCTTGGTCCTTGGTGCAGTGTGCCTTATCCCGTCGCCAACAAGGTCATCACCAATCCGTTGACCATTTGTGGGAGGCTGGAGAGGCAGGGGCAGTGATGCGTTTTGGACTTGCCTTTTTGGTAGCACAAGGCTGTGGGGGAATCCTCCGAGGTAATGGCAGGGCGCATGAACGGCCTATAGGAGACTTGGTTAATGCGCTGATTCTATGCGGTGCCAACATCGAATACCTGGGCGAAGCGGGTTACCCTCCCCTGAAGATTCATTCTTCATCCTTGAGGAGAAGGGATTTGTTCATGGACGCAGGCACGAGCTCGCAATTTATCTCGGCCATGGCGATGGTTGCACCGCTATTGCGTCCGCTTGATGCGCCGCAAGAAAATGTTCCTTGGGAGATTGCATGGTCACCACAATCCTTTGTATCAAGGCCTTATTTGGCTTTGACCGTCCAAGAAATGTCGGGCTTTGGGTATTCCTTTGAATATTCCGAACATTCTCTTCGATATTTCCCTGCTGTGGGGGTTCAGGTTCAGACCTTTCTTCCTGGCTATGGTGCATTGAAGCAAGATTCAAGGCCGGTCGAAGGCGATTGGAGTGCGGCTTCTTTTTGGATTTGGCGGCATGCCGTGATTCCTCTTTGTCAACGATTGGAACTTAAGATTTTGACAAGCGAAAGCAATCAAGCAGATTCAGTGGTCTTGGACTTGTTGGCAAGGCTTGCTCCTCAGGTGTCTGCGGTCTTCAATCCGGATACTTGTACTTGGACCTTCGATTCTTTGGGCAGCAGCGCGATGCTTACCAACAATTCAGAGGAACGACCTCCTGATCGAGGACAACCAGTGTTGAATTGTGATCAAGGCCTTTGGCGAATTAAGGCCACAGATTTCCCGGATATGGTGCCGGTTTTAGCCGTTTGGGCGATTTTGTCCGGCAATGCGGTGGAAATTACCGGAATTGAGCAACTCCGCTACAAAGAAAGTGATCGAATACAGGCCTTGATGGTCAATTTAGAACTATTGGGAGTACCCCACGAAATGCACGTACCGGATGGTCTGCTGATCCGCCCCCTTGCTTCGTGGGCTGTGTATTCCCGTCGTTTTATTGCGCCTCCTTTTTTGAAGGGCCATTCGGTTGCTACTGGTCCTTTGCTTCGGTGTTTCGGGGATCACCGGTTGGCGATGGCATTCAGCATGTTAGCATTGCCGGATTTCCCTATTCTCTTGGATGAACCTCATACCGTACGCAAGTCCTATCCTGGGTTTTGGGAGGATTGGACCAAATTTGAATATGTCCTGAAAGCCTTAAATTAGCGCATGCCCGGAAATAGTTTTGGAAGAAATTTTAGGATAACCTCTTTTGGGGAATCGCACGGCCCGGTAATCGGTGTGGTGGTGGATGGTATTCCTGCGGGTTTAACGCTTGATTTGAACAAGATTCAAGCCCACCTTGATAGGCGTCGCCCAGGCCAGAGCCGAATGACCACTGCTCGCAGCGAAGAGGACCGTGTGCAATGTCTTTCCGGTATGTTTGAAGGGCGTTGCACGGGAGCCCCCCTTGCCTTGGTCATACCGAACCGAGATGCTAAGCCTGAAGATTACGAACACCTTCGGGAGCAAATCAGGCCATCGCACGCGGATTTCACGGTAATGGCAAGGTATGGTTTCCGGGATCATCGTGGCGGGGGACGGAGCAGCGCAAGGGAAACCGCTGCTCGTGTTATGGCAGGGGCAGTTGCAGCAACCCTACTGGAGTGCATAGGTGTTCATTGTTATGCTTGGGTTCATTCCGTGGGGCCTCATGCCTTAACTGTTCCTTTGCCCTCAGGTCGTCCCTCTAGGGGCACGACTTCGGGTTATGAACATCATCGCCTTTGCCCTTTCACCTTGGAGCAGATTGAGGCATCCCCTCTTCGCTGTCCTGATCCCTATGCATCTTCCTTGATGGAGGCCTATATCGATGAGGTTCGCTCAGCGGGGGACAGTACCGGGGGTACGGTGGTGGGCTGGTGTCAGGGATTACCCACCGGATTGGGAGAACCAGTTTACGACCGCTTAGAAGCTGATTTGGCCAAATCTATTTTATCCATCAATGCGGTCAAAGCCTTTGAATTGGGGAGCGGATTTGCGATGAGCGAGGGAAGGGCTTCGGATTTCAATGACGCTATAATCGCGGCGGATACCAAGGAATGGTCTTCCGTGGAAACCATGACCAATCATTCGGGGGGAATTCAAGGGGGAATCAGCAACGGGCAGCCCTTGTGGTTTAAGGCGGGTTTCAAGGCCACAGCGACGGTGACCTTTCCTCAGCAATCAGTTGATTTTCATAGCAAGCCAATAACCTTGCAGGCTCATGGTCGCCATGACCCCTGTGTTGTGCCGCGCGCTGTACCCGTTGTGGAGGCCATGATGGCGGTTGTGATTGCGGATCATGTACTCGGCTGGCCCGCGGCTCAAATTTCTGTGCTCTTAAAATCCATTGCGCGACCTTGAAATTAGTTTTTCTGCCTTTATCTCCCCTGTAACAAGATCCAACTATGACGAAAGACCCTGTGAATCAATACCCTTCTCAGGATGGAGATGGCCTATCGCAATCGGGACAAACCCAACCCAAGGCCAAGCGGTGGCCTATGCACCTTCGCATTTTGATTGGTATAGGGTTGGGATTGGCCTTTGGCCTTAGTTCTTCGGCAGGAGGATGGTCATCATGGGTCTTGGATTGGGTGAAGCCTGTGGGAACCGTGTTCGTGAATCTTTTGAAATTAGTGGCTATTCCCTTGGTTTTGGTTTCTTTGGTGGATGGTGTCACAGGCCTCAAGGACCTTCGAAAGCTATCCAGCATGGGAGGACGAACTTTGCTAATTTTTTTGATGACCACCGTCTGCGCTGTGAGCATAGGGCTCGTTATCGTGAATCTGCTACGGCCCGGGGATTATTTATCCGAAACCAAAAGAGATGAATTGCGAGCACGTTTCGCATCTGCGAGTGCTGGAGGATTGGACAAAGCTGAAGTCTTCAAGGAAGAAGGGCCTTTGGCCGCGGTCATCAATATGGTGCCCGAGAATATCTTCCATGCGCTGTCTCATAACAGCTCCATGCTGCAGGTGGTGTTCTTTGCCTTGTTTATGGGGGTTGCGATAATGACCCTTCCTGCCTCCCAGACCAACTTGGTTCGGGATTTGTTTGGACAACTTAATCGCGTTATTCTGCTGATGGTGGATATGATCATGGTGATTGCCCCTGCAGGAGTATTTGCCTTGATTTCTTCGTTGATTGCAGATTTTGCTGGCGATAATCCTTGGGAAGCGGTGGAATTGTTGGGCGCCTTATCGGTTTATGCTTTGACGGTGGTCGCAGGTTTGATCGTGATGATGTTGCTTGTTTACGCAACATTGTTAAGACTTTTCGGGAATTGCAATCCCCTTGAATTTTTTGGTATCATGAGCCCTGCACAGCTCTTGGCTTTTTCAACATCCTCCTCCAATGCAACGCTGCCGGTTAATTTGGAATGTGCCGAGAAGTTGGGCGTTCGAGAAGAAGTGAGGACTTTCGTTTTGCCTTTAGGAGCCACCGTGAATATGGATGGAACCAGCCTATACCAAGCCGTAGCGACGGTTTTTATTGCCCAGGCATTTGGTCATGATTTAGGGTGGGCCGATCAATTAACTATTGTTTTGACAGCAACCCTTGCATCCATAGGTTCAGCCGGTGTGCCCGGTGCGGGTATGGTGATGTTGGTCATTGTCCTTCAATCGGTGGGGTTGGAGACGGCTGGGATAGCTTTGATTGTAGCCGTGGACCGGATTTTGGATATGATGCGAACCGTTGTCAATGTAACGGGTGACGCCATGACGGCCGTATTGGTCAATCGATGGATGGGAGCTAAGTCCACAGACAAGATATCTGAGGCTTAATCAGAATCATAGCTTCAACCTCTTTCTGACCAACTCTGCGGCTCCTCAAAAAAAAACCCTCCGAAACTCGGAGGGTATTGTTTATAGTGAAGGCATATAACCTCCAAACACTTTAAATTATTTTTTTCCTTTACCAAATAATTCTGCGGTCTTCTTTTTGTAGGCTGCAGAGGCTTCCGCAGCGGTATTGAAGGAGCCTAAATCAAGGCGGACACGGTTATTGAAAAGAACGGCCTTAAATTTATTACCGCTTTTGATTACGCCTTTATAGCCGAATTTATTTTCGGTTTTATTCACATTGCGAACGACCACGGAACGTGTAGCAAATTCCAAATTCTCTAGGCGGCAATCCAGCGGATTGTTGTTGATAACATTCACGAATAAACGCTCTTTGGTAGCCTTTTTCTTGCAGAAAATTTCGGCAACAAGCTTGTGCAGATAAATAGTTTCGTTTTTGTAGGTCCCATCGCCCAATGGCCAGTTCTTCTGAAAGAAGGCATAACCTCTGGAATGGCGGCGTAGGTTGGCTAGAAAGCCCACTTTGACCAAATACGGGTTTTCGTTAAGAAACTTGGCGATTTTATCGTCTACTTGAGCAGTTTCCTTAGAGTTTTTGAGCTTGAGTTTGACAGGCATCGTGTTATGGTTTAATTAGACAGATTTTAAAGGGCCTCAAAGTTAATATGAAATTTGTACTAAATTATCACTTTTTAGCTTAAAAATAATTTTAACCGCGCACTTAAATCTTTAAAGTCTTCATTTTCAGCATTTAAACGGTTGAATCTTTCGGGTTCGGTGAGGAATTTTTCTCTCTGAGTATTGTTTTCTTGCTGTTGAATGGCCCATTGCGGGCGTGTTTCAAAGGCACCAAATTTCACCAAAAAGTCCAAAATACCCTGCTTTTCGCCATCAAACAATGATTTTTCAGTATCGGAATACAATATTACAGAAAGTAATGCAGGCTCCTTGGAGACCTTAGAATTGGACCCGGATGGATGATCGTGGTTCTCTTCAAGGGGCATATTTCTGTTCAAAATGCCCTCTAGGCCGCCCAGGTTATGGTCTCTGCATTCTTGGACCAAATGTTGCCATAGCTTGTGCAGATTTTGGCAGGAAGACTGGGATGGAGGGGACCACCGGTGACTGCTTTCTTTGGGGATTTGCTTGATATCTCCCTGGGTTTTAACCAAATGTCCCCGCAATGTTTGAAGAAAATCTTCGGTGGTGGCTGTGCCTGTGTTTTGGGTGTTTGAAGAAATCGGCTTAGGAGAATGCTCTTTTTGAAGGTTGCCACCGCCTTGCGTTTCAAGGATTGATTTTTGGTCAGAGAAGTCCTTTAATTCTCGTTCGTTTGATTCTTGTACGATTAATTCCTGTAAGCTCTTATGGTTTGGCTCTGACGGTACTTTGGCTTGAATTTTGACCTGAGCGGGTGTTTTAAAATCGGCAACCGGCAATCGGGTTGTGATGCCTTGCAGGGGATGGGTCTCGGATTCAGCAGGAAGTTTAGGCCCTTGAATCGGTTCAGGATTAGAATTCTTTTGTCCTCTTTGGGCCAAATAACAAATTTTCATTACAGCGGTTTCTACGAGCAGTCGTGGTTGTCTGGACTGTCGGTATTGCAGTTCAACCTGATTGAGCAGGTGCAATCCCGCCAGGAGCATATCGGTGCTCATTCCTTGAGATTGAATGATAAGCTGTTGCCTGTATTCCTGTCCGGAATCGATGAGTTCAGTGGTTCTTGGTGTCTTGGCCATCAGTATGTTACGAAAATGGGCGGCCATGCCAAGTACCCAAAGGATGGAATCGTAACCACGAGCAACCATGATATCTAGCGCTTGCAGGGTTTGCGTCGGATCGCCTTCGAACATAGTTTTGGTGCAGTCCACAAAAAGGGCTTTATCGAGTACACCCAATTGATCGCAAACGAGGCTGTTGGTGAGGTTGCCTCCACTGAATCCGGCCAATTGATCCAGCATGGTTAAAGCATCCCGCAATGCGCCGTCTGAACGCGATGCAATGGTCAGAAGAGCATCCTTCTCATAAACAATCTCTTCGGACCGACAAACCAAGGCTAGACGTTCGGCGATATCCTCAAGGCGGATTCTTTTGAAATCAAAAATCTGACAACGGGACAAAATGGTGGGAAGAATTTTGTGTTTTTCCGTTGTTGCCAAAATAAACTTGGCGTAGGTAGGGGGTTCCTCAAGGGTTTTGAGCAAGGCATTGAATGCCGCGGTGCTGAGCATGTGGACCTCATCGATGATATAAACTTTGTAGTCGCTACCCTGGGGAGGGTAACGGACTTGCTCAACGAGGGATCGAATATCGTCCACCGAATTGTTGGAGGCGGCATCCAATTCATGGATGGCAAGGGACCTGCCTTGGTCAAAGGACCGGCATGATGGGCATTCTCCGCAAGCCTCTTGGTGGCTATCCCTGAAGGAGCAATTGATGGTTTTGGCCAAAATGCGAGCACAGGATGTCTTGCCGACGCCTCGTGGCCCGCAAAACAGATAGGCCTGGGCCAATTGGCCCTTGTCAATGGCGTTACGCAGGGTGGTGGTGATATGGTCCTGACCGACCAGCTCCTCAAAGCGTGGGGGGCGGTATTTGCGTGCGGAAACCTGATAATCTTGCATTTGCCCAAAGTTAAGCGGGGTGGGCGATTTCGAGAATATTCTTCCTATATTTGCGTCCCCGAAGAAAACTTCGGTCTTAACCCCGTTGATTTATGAATCAATATGAAACCGTACTTATCCTGAACCCGGTGCTTACCGAGGAGATGGTCCGCGAGGCGGTCATGAAGTTCGAAAAGGTGCTGAACGAAAACGGCGCCGAGCTGGTGCATCAGGCCCATTGGGGCCTACGCAAACTGGCTTATCCCATTCGCAAAAAGGCCACGGGCTTTTACCATCTTTACGAATTCAAGGCCAATGGCCCCACAGTAGATAAGTTGGAGCTTGAATTGCGCCGTGATGAAAGGATTTTACGATTCCTGACGGTCTCTCTAGATAAATACGCCGTGGCTTACAACGAGTCTCGTCGCAAACCGAGAGCCCCCAAGACATCCACAACAGAGGAGGTTAACTTATGATTACCAACAGCTTCGCGACCGTCCCCGTGAAAGAGGAGACCCGCAAAAAGTACTGTCGTTTTCAGAAAAATGGCATCCACTACATCGACTACAAAGACCCGGATTTTTTGCTCAAATTGGTCAACGAACAGGGTAAACTGCTCCCTCGTCGCCTAACGGGGACCTCCCTCAAATTTCAGCGTAAAGTGGCTCAAGCCGTCAAAAGAGCCAGGCACTTGGCCTTACTGCCTTATGTGGCAGACGGTTTGCGTTGATTTGTTGACCGAAATTTGTTCCCAAACGATCCATTCTTTTTAATCCCCTGAGCTTAAAAGTCATGAACATTATCCTCAAACAAGACGTCAAAGGGTTGGGTTTCAAACATGACCTGGTCAAAGTCCGTAACGGGTACGGCTTGAATTACCTTATCCCTCAGGGCCTTGCGGTGGTTGCAGGGCGCGCTGCCCTCAACGACCGCGCCGAAGCGGTTCGTCAAGCTGAATTCCGGCAGGAAGGCCTACGCAGTACAGCAGCGGATTTGGCCGCCAAATTGGCCGAACTTACTTTATCACTGCAGGTACGGACGGGTGAGAACAATCGCATTTTCGGCACCATTACCACCTTAATGATCGCCGAGGCGCTTCAAGCCAAAGGATTTGAAATTGATCGCCGCAAAATGGCGGTGCGCGGCGAAATCCGTGAATTAGGCACTTTTCAGGTAGAAGTTGAGCTTTACAGAGATATCAAAGCGGTCTTCAACTTGGAAGTTACCGCGGAGTAATCTACTTTTTGCTTCCTTTCCTTGGGGTGGTCTAAATCTACCCTTTTTGGCTCATTAACCCGAATTATAATGTTGTAGTTTGGGAGTCTAACTGTTTTTTGAAGATGTCAAATAACAATTAATGTGCTATATTTGAACCATTAAATTACCTTAAATTTAGATTTTATGTATTTAAAGCTACATTTCTCTCTATTGAAAAACAGCTTCCTGTGGCTATGTCTCACACTTAATTTCCTTTTTGGGGTCAATTTCTTGTATGCCCAAGCAATTTTACCGGGTACCACCTACAATTCAGCGACTCATTTATGCTCCATTTCCCCAAGCCAAGCCTTTGTTGCTGACAGTTCACTCGTTCCTCAATTTGCCCAACCCTTACCAATTGGCTCAAATTATGGTTGTTTAGGGTCCGGGAATTCCCACCACCTCAAAAGACCACACTGGTTTACGTTCCAAGCAACGTCAAGCGGTCTTTTAAGTCTTATTATTCAACCAACCCTCAATAATGACCTAGATTTTGCTTTGTTTGGCCCCTTCTCCAATTTACCTTCTGCTGCCAATCTAGGTACTCCAACACAATGTTCGAATTCCACGATTTTAGTTGATACGATTAACATTGGTGTATCTGTTAATCAGTACTATGTATTGTTAATCACAAATCCTGAAGGAAGAAACGGCAATTTTTCATTTATTCCAAATTCAAACGTCAACACAGCATCTTTAGGGTCAGTCCTTTCTTTCATCCCTAATTTACCATCGAGTGTTTTGGTTTGCGCCCCCCCATTTTTGCTCGAGACTTTACCTTCTTCTTCCAATATTAGTGGCCTTCGATTCAGCGGTCCTGGCGTTGATTCGATTAGTGGTTTGTTCAATCCTAGCAATGCGGGGGTAGGGACTCACCTAATTCAAGTTTCAGGTAGCCTGTTTGGTTGTCAAGGTGTTTATTCAGCATCCTATTTTGTGACGGTTACGGCATTGCCATCCGTCACCAATATTTCAGTGAATCCAACTAATTTAACTGGCGGTTCAAGTCTTGTTTCGTTGAATGCGCAAGTTAGCCCTCCTGGTATATACAGTTTTATATGGTCAGGTCCTTCAGGGGTTGCATTACCTGCGACAGCTAGTTGGCAGACAAACACTCCAGGTTGGTATACGGTAAGGGCTGTACCTGACCCTATGACCAATCCCGCTTGTTCGGAATCGCTAGATTCGGTGTTTGTATATCAAGGACCAAACGTCTCCCTTAATGGAAACGATACGGTCTGTTGGCAATTGAATCCGAATATTTCTGGAGGCACTTTGAATACAATTCCCAACGGAGTTACGGTGACATCGTATCAATGGCAAAGGAAGTTATTCAATACCACATCATGGATTAACATTAATAATCAAAATTCTCCATCTTCATTGACCGTAATTGATGCTTCTGGGCGGCAATCCATTCGTTTATCAGCCCAGTTGTCCAATGGGGTTTTGGTTACTTCCAATGAAATTGACATTGTGGTCCTCCCTGCGGGAATTGCTCCTATTTTGTCTTTGGATCCAAGTTATTCTCAAAACACCACTATTTGTTTGAATGATGCGGTAGGTCTAATGGCAACGCCGGCAACAGGGAGTGGAGGTAATTTTTTGTATCGTTGGCAAAGGCAGGTTGGCAACAATTGGGTGGATATC
>VHBD01000036.1 GCA_016872125.1 Sphingomonadales bacterium | reverse complement strand
AAAACGGCCATAATCCATGACTTCGCGACCGGAATGGTCCTTTTCTCCGAGAAATTCTATTTCGGAGCCGCAGCACACCACCTTACTGAGCCAAGCCAAGCCTTTTATGGTGATGCTGATGCGCCTTGGCCGATGAGAATCTCCGTGCATACCGGGGCCAATATTCCACTAACCCAAGCCTACTCAAACGCTGAACCTTTAACCCTCTCCCCAAATATCATTTATATTAAACAGAAAACCTCTCAGCAAATTAATGTAGGGACCTACTTGAGCAAAGGCCCGGTCTCTGCGGGGTTATGGTACAGAGTCAACGATGCAATTATCGCAACGGCTGGTTTTCAACGGGGCCAAATGCGTATTGGCTACGGTTACGACATTACCACCTCCAAGCTTAGTGATGCAAGGCCCGGTGGATCCCATGAAGTTTCCTTAAGTTTTATTTTCGAAAAGTTTGAACCTATCGAAAAAAGACGCTATTCCAAAGTAAATTGCCCTAAATTCTAAACAGACTTGATTTATTATGCTTTCATCCTCAATAACCTCCAAGGCTATGACTTCTTTTAAATTTAACGCATTCAGAAGAGAGGCAAGCTTTGGCCTACTTTTTCTTATTCTGGGCTTATCCGGATGTGGTAATGGCGATCGATCTACCACAACCACCTGGTTTTATGGCAATCCCAAAGGCTTAGCTTTCAAGAGCATTGATCACAACGGAACGCCCCCACCTGGCATGGTCTTTGTTCCTGGAGGATCCTTCGTGATGGGTGCTACTCAAGAATCCGTTGCTCTTGACCCGGACAATGTCCCCAAATACGCCTCTGTTTCATCGTTTTATATGGATGAGATTGAGGTTCCCAATGTCAGCTACTGCGAGTACCTCAATTGGATGGCCAAAGTATTTGCCCAGTCTAACCCAGCTACCTATCGTAGTGCGCTACCGGATACCACGGTTTGGAGAAACGGCTTATCCTTCAATGAACCCCACGTAAACGATTATCTACGTCATCCTGCTTTCAAGTACTATCCTGTTGTTGGAGTAAGTTGGGTTCAAGCCAACCAATATTGTGAATGGAGAACCGATCGAGTCAATGAACAAAGGCTGATTGATGCAGGCTATATCAAATACTCCGCTCAATCTGGGGAGCAGCACTTCACCACCAAAGGTTATTTGGCTGGATTTTATCGCCCAGAACTCACCAAAGCCAAATCCAAAACCAGTATCAACGGGGATTTGGTTTATCCCGTCACTGAAGATGGGTTCTTCACTGCTTCGTACCGTTTGCCTTCTGAAGCCGAGTGGGAATATGCCGCCCAAGGATTGGTTGGCAGAACCGAAAGTGGTTTAATTGCAGAAAGAAGGGTGTACCCTTGGAACGAAAGGGGTATTCGTTCAGGACCTGGCCGTAGGCAGGGAAATTATTATGGGAACTTCAAATACGGCTTTACCTCTCCTTCGGAGGTGGTTTCCTATGACATCACCCGTGGGGGACCAACAGCTCCGGGTAAATACTATCGCGCTAACGATTTCGGACTGTATAACATGGCTGGCAATGTGAATGAATGGGTTGCAGACCTTTACCGCCCCTCTTCCAATATTGAATCTGACGCGATTTCTCCTTTCTTGGGCGGAGGATATACCCGACCTCAGTACGATGAAGAGGGTAACCTTGCCAAAGACAGTGCCGGAAGAGTCATCATGATCGCCGATGAACGCAGGTACAGCGATGATCTATTGGTATCCTACCTTGATAGCATCACCATTTCAGCCAATCCAAACGGTCAGGTGAATAACCGTAACCGAGTTTACAAAGGAGGCAGTTACCGCGATATGCCTTATTGGGTCACACCGGGCGCACGCCGCTTCTTCAACGAGTCCAAAGGCAAGGATGATATCGGTTTTCGTTGTGCGATGATTGGCCTTGGCCGCCCCAGAGGTCAACGCTAACCATTAGGGCTTTACCCAAACCCTCGTCGAAGTACTTTTACCTTCGGCACTTCGGCCGACCAATTGGTAGATTCCCGGGGTTAATTCCTCGGGAATTTTAATTGGATGCCCTTGGGAATAATCGTCCTGCACCAAAAGTTCAGCGGCCATATCCCAAAAGCCCACCAATTTGCCCTCGCCGTTATAGCATCTTAGTTCCATAAGGTCAGTTCCAAAACCAGGCATCACAACCTTGAGGAGAGAGCCGGGACTTACAGGATTAGGAAAAACAAAAAGGCTATGGGGATTAAGCTTGGGGGCAGTGGCCTCTGCAATGGAAACCAAGGAGGAGGTATTCCGCCAATGGGTGCTGCCACCTTTGTAGAAGCCCAGGAGCAGGTCCGGGAAGGAGTCCCTGTTAAAGTCGCCGAGTGCAGGACTCACCCAATTCCCATGTGGCATCGAATCGGCAACACCACCCGCAAAATCATAAACAAAAACATTGTTACTCGACCGGGGATTCGGTAGCCTAGACCAAAGGGAAGGATAACAAAAAACCTTGCCTGACTCGGAGCCAACAATCAGATCCGCAAGACCGTCTCGGTTTAAGTCCCCAATGCGTGGTGCAGCCCATCCCGAAATCGATTCCGCAACATTGATTCTTCCAAGGCTATCGGTGAATTTAACCCAAACAGGATTTGTCAAGGTGCCTTGGTTTTGGAAGCAGGCAATCTGTCCATTGCGCATCCCAACCAGAAGCTCCTGCTTCCCGTCACCGTCCAGGTCCCCAAGTTCAGGGGCCAGTTCGATACCGCTTCGCAATCCTTGATAATCGTAACTAATTCGTTGAAATTGAATGGGTCCTGAAGCGGTTGCGGTAATGTTCCGATAATGCATCATGGTGGAGTCGCTGTGCCCAATCAACAAATCCATTCGCCCATCACCGTCAAGGTCACCCGCAGCTAATCGCGGATTTCGAATCGGTACCGTATCCAAGCGCAAGAACAAAGAATCGACCAACTCGAAGATGGGCGTTGCGGAGGTCCCTTTGTTACGGTAAAGGGCAAGACAAGGTTTGAGGGCAGAGTTTTCGTAAGCCACCAAGAGATCGGGCAGGCTATCTCCGTTCCAATCCGCGACTACGGGCGATGCTTTGAGATAATGATGCACCATGTCCTCCAAGACAAAGGATTTGGTGGTCAGGGCAAAGGAGTCACGCAAAACCCCTGGGGAGCCGCGGAGATTTCGATAATGCCAAACGTGGCGATTCAAGTTGGACCCATAAAACTCGTTGGGGCAAATCACCAGATCCTGCACGGTAGAAGACCCCCATCCAACCGTTCCTGTTCCGTTGGAAGGCAGCGCATAGGCTACAGGGAATTTGGTCATCGCCAAGGGGCTGTCGAGGAAGGTTGGGGCCGTGGTCTGCCAGGTCATACGGGCCAAAGAACGGTTGCCCCCGTTATGGAGGTAGGTCAGAAAATGCCCCTCTACATCACCAAGGAGCAAATCGGGCAAGCTGTCGCGGTTGGGGTTAAGCAAGCTAATCGAGGAGCCTGCATGGGATGGTCGGAGCACCGATGGCAACGGCAAAGGGGTCTGGCAATTGCTGTCCAGACCAAGGATGACTTGGGAGCTGAGTTGATTTTCGACAAGGCGTCCCCAGCAGCGGGAAACTTGGACATAATCCAGAGAATCGGAATGCCCATAACGTTCCCTGGAGAAATTTCGGAAATAATTTATTTTACCGATCTCAAAATTATCGAAAGCAAGAATATCCAAATCCCCGTCCCCATCCAGGTCGGCAATGCCCGGCCGGTCTATACTCAGCACATAGATGGCTGTTCGAAAACCGAAATCCCACAAAGCCGTAATGGAAGGAGATCGCAGTGTGAAGCGCGGAACTTGACCCGCTCCGTTGTTGCGGTACAAGGCGACGCCCCCGTTGGTGGAACAAAAAAGATCTTCATCCCCATCCCCGTCAAAATCCCCGAACTCCACCCACGAATTGAAGCGAGGAAAAAGCGGAATATAACGTGGTGCAGGTATCCAGGACCAAGGGGGAATACCGACGCGTTCATAGACCATTAAACTCTGATCAACCCGATCGAATACGATGCGCTCCTGAACCCCGTCACCGTTCAAATCCATGGAATGCCATTGAGGGCAAGCCATGCCGCCTGCCCAAGGATGAACCAGGGCTCGCCCCCCCACCTCCACAGCCGGTTCGACTGAAACCGGACGGAATTGTATGGGCGCGGTTTGGGCAATCGCTTCGCCAAAGGGAAGGATCAGGATAGCCCAAACCAAGGCCACAGCCCTCCACGATTTGCAGATGAAGAACCAAGGAACAAAGCAAGTGGGCTGCGAAAACAAAGGCAGGGGTTGGCTCATAACGTCTTGGTCTTGTCAAAAAATGAATGAGCCTCCTCAAGACCGGGGTTTTGTAGCGAAATTCGGGCAACACGTTTGGACATCGCTCGAACAATGGTGGCGGGTAAGGCGTTGATTTTGTAAAAATATGCATTGCTTTGAAGGATGAACCTATTACCTAGCCTTGAGGAAGCCGGTTTGGAGAACGGGCGTTTGGAGCAATTGCACAAGGCTTATTCGGCAGCCGGTGCAAGACTATGCACCGATAGCCGGCAGCTCAAAGCCGGTGATTGTTACGCGGCCTTGAAGGGAGAGCGTTTTGATGGGCATGATTTTGTGGAGCAAGCCTTGGCTGCTGGCGCCGCCATGGTCATCACCGAAAGGCCTGAGGAATGCGAAGACGGATCCGGGAGGGTCTTCGGGGTGCGAAATACCCTTGCCGCTCTGCAAAGGTTGGCTCAATACCACCGCCGTCAAATGCAAGGCCTTAAGGTTCTCGCTGTAGCCGGCTCCAATGGCAAGACCACTTGCAAAGAATTAATCTATGCAGTGTTATCCAAACATTATCCGTGCCACTTGACCCCGGGCAATTTCAATAATCATCTGGGCGTTGCCATCAGCCTACTCGGCACCCCCCACGGTACCGAATGGGCCATCATCGAAATTGGCTCTAACCATCCCGGCGAATTAGATTTGTTATGCGAAATGGTAGAGCCGAATATGGGCGTGGTCACCAGCATCGGCAAAGAGCACCTCGAAGGCTTCGGCACCATGGAGAACATCGTCGAAGAGGAAACCACCTTGTATCGTTATCTCCTTAATAATCATGGTATTGCGGTGGCTCATCAAGACGCTCCCCTCCTGATGCAGACCTTCGCAGACAAGAAGATTCCCCTCACCTACGGCATAAGCCCTGATGCTGATTGCATTGGCAAATTAACGGGATCCTTTCCTTACCTCTCCCTGCAATGGGAATTCAATGCCAAGGCCTTGTGGGATGCCCCTGTGCTGCGTACCAGGATTTATGGTGACTACAATTTTCCTCATATCCTGGCGGCGGCGGCCATTGGTCGCTATTTATCGGTTCCCTACGACCTTATCTGCGATGCCCTAAGCGAATGGCAGCCGCGGAATAACCGCTCCGAAATTCGGGAAATGCGAGGACATTGGCTGGTCATGGATGCCTACAACGCCAACCCGGACAGCATGCGTGCCGCCTTGGGCCATTTTCATCGTTTGGAGCATCCTCACAAGGTCATCCTCCTTGGAGAAATGCTGGAAATGGGAGAGCATTCGGCATACGAACATCGTTTTCTTTTGGAAAATACCCTGCATTTTGATTTCCAAGTCGTTTGTTTGGTAGGGCAAGCCTTCTGGGCATTGCGCAACGAGTTCCCTTCCTTTCGCTTCTTCGAAGATGCTGCTGCGCTGCACCAATTCCTGCAAGCTGCCCTGTGGCCAGCCTCAGCCATTTTGTTCAAGGGTTCCAGGGGCAATGCCATGGAGCAATATGCCGACAGTCTACCCGGGTCAGCATCGCAGGTTTAGGCTTTGGAACCCAACCTGCGGGCGAGGACCATTACCGACAAGAGCGCTCCTCGCTCCACCAACAACTTGCCGCATTGTTCCAAGGTCGCCCCGGTGGTCATCACATCGTCCACCAACAGGCAGCGAAGGCCTGCGAGATCCTTGCCCTTGTTCAAGGCTGTAGGCCCAAAACCCTGCACAAAATCCGTAGCGGCCATGGCAAATCGCTCTTTTCGCCCCAACCTGGCAAGGTTCATTCCCCCATCATTGCGCTTTAAGGCATGTTCCATGCCGGGAACTGACCAATAATGGGCCATGCCACGAGCCAGTTCAGCGGCTTGATTGTATCCCCTGCTCCACATGCGCTTGGGGGTCAGGGGGACAGGAATCACCCGCTCGGGCGGTGGGAGCCAACCATCCCTTTGAATAGCCATCATGGCCCCTAGGGGTGGGCCGAGCTGGCGTTTACCCCCGAATTTGAAGGCCTTGTACAAGGCTTCCGCCACCGAGCCCGACGGCGCCACCCACAGGGCAGAGGCATCCTGGACCGGAATTCGCCAGGCCAATTCCTCCAGCATCTTCTCACGATCCCATGGGGATGCACCACGAAGGTCCAAAGCGCAATGAAGGCAAGTCAAGGCGGGAATGACCCCCATTCCTTGGCCGCAAGCCGGGCATATACCGCTCCAAACCATGGCCGTACAGCCAAACCATTTGGTTTCCGGGGTTGTCAACGGGTTTTTTCGCCTTGGGGCAGAATTCAGCAACTTCATTTAACCGCAAATCTGCCGTTCAAACAAGGCTTTGACTTATTTTTGGCCTCCTTTTGGAAACAAACCTCACAAAACCAATAATCTATGAAAATCCACGCATTCAAGCCCTTCACGGTATTCGGAATTACCCTTGGGGCAGTTCTGTTTGTCCATGGCCTGAAGGCCTCCGCTCAAGGCAACGATTCCGACCCTGCCCCTGTCCTTTTTGAGGTAAGCGGTGGGGATATGCCTGCCGAACAAGTCCGTACCGATGAGTTCAGCACACTTTTCAACAAAAACAATTTCAAGAAAACCGCTCCAACCCGAGCCGAATGGGAAGAGTACCTTGATCTCTACGTTAAGTTCAAGCTGAAAGTCCGCGAAGCCGTTCGTTTGGGGATGGACACGACAACGCGTTTCCGAGATGAATTGCAAGGATATCGCAATCAATTGGCGCAACCCTATCTACGCGACAAAGAAACTGGGAAATTTCTCTTAGACCAGGCCTACGAGCGTTCACAATTGGAGGTCCGGGCCGCCCACATCATGGTGCGCGTTGAGGAGAATGCATCCCCAGCAGACAGTCTGGCCGCTTACCAGAAGGCTTTGGCCTTGCGCCAAGACATTGTGGACGGCAAAGATTTCAGCGAATGGGCCAAGACAAAATCAGACGATCCCTCGGCAGGGGACAACGGCGGAGACCTTGGTTATTTCTCGGTATTCCGCATGATTTACCCCTTCGAGGAAATGGCATTCACCACCCCGGTAGGCATGCTTTCTCCAGTTTTCAGAACACAATACGGATACCATTTCCTGAAGGTAATTGACCGACGCAAGGCAAGAGGCGAGGTTCGTGTTGCCCACCTTTTGATCAAAAGCCCTGCAACCGACAACGACACCCTCAAGGACCAGGCCAAAGCCAAAGTTGATGCCCTGATGGCCAAACTCAAAGACGGTGAATCTTTCGAAGCTTTGGTCAAACAGCATAGCGAAGACCCCAGCACTTCCGACAAAGGTGGTGTTTTGCCTTTCTTTGGAACAGGCCGTATGATTCCTGATTTTGAAGAAGCCGCTTTCGGCCTGGCTCAAGACGGGGACCTCTCCGCGCCCGTCCAGACCCCATACGGTTGGCATATCCTCAAGCGCATTGAGCTTCGGCCGGTTCCTGGCTTTGAACAAGCCAAAGGCGATTTGGAACTCAAAATTGCTCGCGATACCCGAGCGAATCAAAACACCGAAAATTTGATTGTTAAACTCAAAGCCGAATACCAATTCAACGAAAACAAAGAAGTGCTTGAAGCCGTCTTCAATTCTGTGGTGGACAGCCTCTACCGCAAACTAGAATGGAAAGCACCGAGCGCATGGGCGATGAAGGTTACCCCAGATAACTGGGATGCCCAACGCATCTCCAAAGAAAAAGCCACCTCCAAAAGCCCCAAAGGCAAAGGAACCTCCGGCAAAGTGCCAGCACCTGCTGCTCCCCTTACCGTGATGGGTGATACCGTGGTGCATCGCTACGGGGATAGGGTCCTCAAGCAATCCGAATTGGCCATGTGGCTTGAAGAAGAACAAAAGAATGCCGCAGGAGCAGATCCGGCCATCCACTTGCGCAATGTATACAAATCGCGCGCCGACAAAGCCATCCTCGCCTACGAAGACAGCCGACTGGAAAGCAAATACCCCGCCTTTGCGGCCTTGATGAAAGAATACCGCGAAGGAATTTTGCTCTTTGATTTGATGGATAAAAAAGTTTGGTCCATGGCCATGAGCGATACCGACGGCTTGCAGAAATTCTTTGAAGGGCGAGCGGCGATGTACCAATGGAAGGACCGCACCGATGCCGAAATCTACACTTGCCTAAACGAGGAAGTCGCCAAAGAAGTCCGCAAAGCCGTGAAAAAAGGCAAGATGAGCCCCGAAGAAATTTCCAAAACCTGGAATACCAAAGACCCTTTGAACGTCAAGGTGATCAGCGGTAAATATGAAATCGGAACCCAAGCCGTTTTGGATTCATTGCCCCGCAAAAAATCCTTGGTGGGCCCCTTCGAACGCAACAAACAATGGGTGGTGGTACGCATCAAAGACCTTCTTCCTGCAGGACCCAAAAAGATGAACGAAGCCCGTGGGCAACTAACCTCCGATTACCAAACCGAACTAGAAACCCGTTGGATTGCCGAACTCAAACAATCCTATCCCGTTCAAATCAACAACGATGTCTTCAAGGCTTTGCTGCCTAAAGAATGATGTTCTTTATTGCTTTGAAAATTGATTATCGCCGTGGGATAAGGCTCTTGGGTTTAGGCCTACTGCTCCACAGCCTTATCATTCGAGGAGAAGCTCACGCCTTGCATAGCCTGGCGCCGCGAGATACCCTTGATGCATCCAAAACAAGTGTTGCCAAAGTTTCGGAAGGGATTCTGGCGCAGATTGCGGACAAAATCATTTTGCAATCCGAGCTGGAAACTGAATTTCGAAATTCCAGCGACCAGGAGCGGCAAGAAGGCCGCTTCAATCCGGATTCCGGTGAAGCCTTGCGGTGCATGTTGTTTGAACAAATGATTTTAGGCAAAATGCTGCAACGTCAAGCCGAATTGGATTCGCTGGTTATTGCGCCCGAAGAAGTGGACAATCAATTGGATCGGCGAATTCGCCACTTCGCGGGAATGATGGGCGGACAAGAACGCCTTGAGGAATTCTATGGCAAAACCATGCCCGAAATCCGCGAAGAATTCCGGCCCCAAATCAAAGACATGTTATTGTCCCAAAAGATGCGGGACAAAATCACTGCCGATGTTCAAATTTCCCCGGCCGAAGTGAAAGCCTATTTTGGTAAAATTCCCTTCGACAGCCTGCCCTTGGTTCCCGCCGAAGTCGAAATTGGGCAATTGGTGATCAAGCCCAAGGCCGGACTCGAAAACCGATCCCTCGCCATAGACAAAATCCAAGGGCTGCGGGAACGCATACTCAAAGGCGAATCCTTTGCGACCCTGGCCATCCTGTATTCCCAAGATCCTGGATCCGCCCGAGAGGGGGGACAGCTCGGCTTCTTTGGGAGAGGGGATATGGTTCCGGAATTTGAAGGCGTAGCCTTTCGCCTCAAACCCGGAGAGGTTTCCTCCGTGGTCAAAACCTCCTTTGGATACCATATTATTCAACTTATCGCACGTCGTGGCGAACGCATTCAATGCCGTCATATCCTCATCAAGCCGCCCATCGGCAGCCGAGAACAAAGCGGGGCCCGCAGTCTCTTGGACTCGGTACGCGGCTTGCTTGCTGCAGGTAAAATTTCCTTCACCGATGCGGTCCGTAAGTATTCGGATGATCCGGAAACCAAGGCCTTCGGTGGAATGTTGCCTCCACCCCAGGGCGGCAGCATGGCCTGGCCCCTTGATCAGCTGACCCCGGAACTTTATTACGCGATAGAGAAGATCAACGAGGGAGAATATTCCGATGTTCAGCCTTACTCTGCTCCCGGTGGGGAACAGGGGTTCCGATTGGTTTTATTACGCAAACGGAGCACTCCTCACCGGACTTCCTTGGAAACCGATTACGAAAAAATCCAGAACACAGCCCTGCAAATCAAACGAATCGATAAGTTAAATCGCTGGATAGAAAACAAATCCAAAGAAACCTACGTTCGGCTCACCCCTCTTGCTCCGGATTGCCCCTCCATCCGCCGCTGGAATTTCTGAGAAACTTATCGTTGAATTTGAATTTTCCAAATTCCAAGCGTTACTCCAATAATATTTTTTTAAAAATTAAATTAGATTTCGAAGCGAATCCCCTGGGCCAACGGCAATCGGTCGGTGTAGTTGATGGTGTTGGTCTGCCGACGCATATAGGCTTTCCAACTGTCTGAACCCGATTCGCGACCTCCCCCAGTTTCTTTTTCGCCGCCGAAGGCCCCGC
>VHBD01000035.1 GCA_016872125.1 Sphingomonadales bacterium | reverse complement strand
CGTTTGGAAAATAGGCGTGTACAATGCGGAGGAATCATAAGGTTTGTACAAGCTGTCCGCGGAAATGTACCAGGCATTCGGCGATGACGCCGCACCGTTGATTAAGCCTTTGGACGGTGTTCCAAAGGCCCAGGTATTTCCTGAACTCCTTAAAGTCACAGGGTTTCGAGTCAACCAAGCGGGTTGACCTTCGTCAAAATTATTGCAATACGGGAAGGTATCAATCAATGGAAATCCTACCGCATCCGTACATGCCGTATCATCCAAGGGGAAATTATCCGAAAGTCCATTAGGGAGTGACGATGTCACGCATAACGCATTCGACCCTAAATTCAAATTGAAGGTATTCGAGAACGTGATCAAGGTGTCCTTCATGAAAGGCAAAGTCATGGGAACCACCGAGTTCTGTACCGAGAAGCCGTTCAGTTGAAGATTCAAATTAAGGTTATTGAGGACGTAAGTGGGGTTTGCGTTGTTGCGAATTCTTGCATTGGCGGTTACCGGGGTATTGGCCGTCGGAAACGGAGGGTCGTACAAAACCTCTACCACTTCAGCACCGTTGGGTATCGAGTTGTAAATGATCAGGTCATCAATAAAATTCCCATTGCGATCAGTTCCTCCTGTTCCGGTAGGCAGGAATCGGTACCTGCACTTGGACTGAAATTCGATCACCAAGGGATCACCGGCTGCATAACACGTATCCAATCCTAAGTCAATCGTTTGGAAAGGATTATTGGCCGCAGTCGTAACTAAGGGCTGCAGGGTGGGTCCCACTTGACGACCGTTAGCCACGACCCTAAGCAAGGAAATTCTCTTGTCAGGCGCATTATCCCCTGCAACTTGCAAAAGTTTGAATCGAATTCGAATATTGCTGCGGTTGGCCGTATTGACCGGAAAAACGACCCTGGACAGGTAGGTTCCGTTCCAAGAATCCGCCCACGGATTCAAAGGAATAATGGTGTTGAATGAGGCCCCAGAGAATTCCGTACCCATGTACATGGCATAATCAGGAGTATTATTGATTGATGGTACCGGGGTGTAACGAATATCAGTCACCGCATTCGAAAATGCAGTATCGCAATACGGCACATAGCCTTGACGCTCAAAGTTATTGGTATGGGTTAAATTGAGAGCCTCACGACCAAACAAGGTAACCGCCAAAGTATCGTTGTTACGTACAGGATCCAAGGTACCGCCGTTCACAAACAAACGAATGGTGGTGTATCCGTTGGGAATATTGGCGGGCGTGATAATGACGATGGTATCAAATGCATTCGGCTGGATGACTCTGCTAAAATTTTGAATCACAGGAGGCAAGGTATCGATGCGAAAGCCAGCAGTAAAGGATGTAGTTGGAGAGTGACCGATATTCCGAATTCTGAATTTGAGTTGACGTAACCCGCTTGGATAACATATTGCAGAGGTAGGCACAATATTGTTAATCATGATGAGATCATTCACCGGAATTGCCTTTATACACCGAGTGATGGTATCGTTGGTTGTTCGAGCATCCCCTGTAAGTTGGGTAAACACCTTCAAAGTATAGGTCCCTGGAGGTAGTGGAGATTGAATTGCCGGCAAGGTCACCGTTGCTTCTGATGCAGGCGGTACAGGTGTGGTGTACAAATAAGGACTTGTACCCAGAACAGGAGGCTGGTTATCGTAGCGGTAATTGAAAGGAATCGAAAACAAGGTATCCCCTCCATAATTCTTAATCACAACACGGATGGTATCGGTTGCTTTGAGGGAGTCAGGGCAAGCCGTCGGTTTCAGGATTTGACGCATACCCACCTCCCTGGCCGGAGGAGGAACAATAGCCCAATTATCAACAATTA
The DNA here is from genome assembly GCA_016872125.1 of Sphingomonadales bacterium. Classification (GTDB taxonomy): domain Bacteria; phylum Bacteroidota; class Bacteroidia; order UBA7662; family UBA7662; genus SYHX01. Next base: position 8,849 of record VHBD01000035.1, on the reverse strand, counting down.
CACCTTCCGAAGGGGTGAACCCACTTTGGAAATCAAGTCGAAAGCGAACCCGATTATTACGGAAATTAAATTGAGCGGGCAATTCCAGGCTATGTTCTGCAAAGTCCGCAATGCCGCCGCTGTTCCCGGAATTTCCATTCCATGCAGGACCAGCGATGCCCCCAATGGTACCTGTAGTATTGTACCAATTCACTCCTGTGGGATCGGATATTTGACCCAGCGTCTGCCATGAGGAGAACAATTCATCCACATAGGAAATCCGAAAGGCGGAACCCGAAGTGCCCAACCGTCTGTTCATTCTTAACTTAAGGGTAGTGTTGACACTGTTACGGAAATTATATAGCGGAGACAACACGTATCCCCCCTGACCAGAAGTAGGATTCCCATTGAGTACAGTCCCCCACACGTTCGGAGAACTGAAAGCAGCATTCAACTGAGGCCCCGTTGGGACCCCTCTTTGCCATGGGTTGGCATTAGGCGACATCACCACCGGAAGCCAATTATCCGGTAACACATCAAAATTATCATTGCTTGGAACAGATAGAATCGGCACCCCATACATTTGAACCGAAGCCGAGTCGTTGGAACTGTTACCATCCTGACCCAAAGCGGTATAAGCCGATAAGGTAAACCAACGAAGGGGTGCTGACATGATGGAATCCAAACGAAGAGCCGTTGCCGTAATAGCCCCGGGCCGTAAGGAGTCCGTTAGGCGAACTTGGGTGGTTTGGGTAAAGGAGCCTATCCTTACCGTTACTGGAATCACAGTGTCCAAAATCGTGCGTAGCCCAAAATTCTGGAGACGAACAAAGACTGCAAAGGGCTCACCCCCTTTGACTTGGTAATTGTTATTGGGAACGGATACCAGGGTGCCGCTTGCATTGGAGGCGATCAACTGTACTCCAACATCCCGAAGAGGAGGCATGGCCACCTGAATATCATCCACAGCGACTCCGTTGGAAGTGGTGGCTCCGTTGGATCGAAAGACCATACGGAAGCGGACCTTGGAAGCCGTACCACCCAGATTCACCCCTTTGAAGAGCGAGTCAGGCAAACGAATTTCGGATCTAACCCAACCTCCATTTCGCCCATCCCATCCCCCGCTGGTGGTCAAGCCCGAAATGCTCGCACGGTTGTACCAATTGCTCTGTGCTGAATTAGGCAATGCGCTGTAAATTCCAAGTTTCTGCCAATTGGGTACCGAAATATTGCGGGTATATTCTACCCAGAATCCATCGCCCAATCCAGGACTGGATGGATTGGTGACCCCTCCACTATCAATTGCTCGCCATTGCATGAAGTTCAAATACGATTGCTCCGAATTGAGAAAATTGAAAACGGGAGATTCCAACACATAAAAGGCGTTGTTGGGATAGTTTCCGTTCAATGAATCCACCGTCCATGCATTCAAGCCCTGAAATGCCGAGTTAAGAATGCTCTTACCTGGTGTGCCGCGGACCCAGCCACCGGGACTGTACACTGGATTGGCAACCGGACCTGTAAGCACAAAGGGAGACCACAAGGCGTTATTCACCTCAAAGCCATCCTGGTAAGGCATATTCAACCCGTTCAAGGCAATGAACGTCCTCGGATTTTGAACGGAAGGGCTTATCGTCAAATTCCTGCGCACCGACTTATCAAAGGCTCTCACATAATAGGACACGGTATCGCTGTCCGATACGGCAGGAACCTGAGCAAACCAATTGCAATAGGAATCATTTTCGCCCGATATCGTCACCGCATCAATCCGCAGAGCCCCGGTTTGGGCATAGGTCTGACCCGTTGTGGCAGGGGCGTAAGCCGCAGTACCCGGTGCGAAGATGGTAACCAGCCTCACTCTAAAAAGCGCATTGTTATCGACACCTGTTATCCCGGTAAAGTCTGCAGTTCTGTTGTTGTACCATCGATTACCACCTTGATTTGCTCGGTACAAGTTGACAGTGTCGGTTCCAGTCCCCGTATAAGGGGTCCAGGTACTTCCGTTGAGAGAGTATTCCAAGCGCACAAATCGGGATGCCGTTGCCCCATGGTACATGTCAAAACTCATTTTGACTTTGCGTTTACCGGTGGTCGCCACATTAAATTGCACACCGCGAGCGGTATTGCTGTTCACCGCAGGGTACTGGGTCGTGTTCCAAGAGAAATTGGTGGCCCCGGCAGCAGAATCCGAAGAATTATTGCTGGAGGTCGCTGCATTCCCCAAAACAAAGGACCCTGTGGGTGCATTCACCAAGGCTGCGGTTCCGTTGCCCCGATGCGGTGATGGAGCATTGACCCCGCCAGGGATGGTAGCCGCAGAGGCTCCGTTGAAATTCCATCGAGCCAAGGTATCACGAACGGCCGCACCTCTGTTCATGCCAACCATTTGGTAAGGGCCGTTGCCCACTTTGTAATGCATATACGCGGTGTCAATATCCGATCCATCGGTAAGACGTACAGGGATATTGAATGGTCCTAGGCTGTAAACGGGGCCTAGGAATACATCGCATTGCTGAAAGGTTGCAGGCCATTCGACCAAGGGCGGGCCTGATGCCGTAAACGTATAAAAAGCTGCGGTGTCGGGAAGCTTTTTGCGAAAGCGCCTAGGGGAATTGTCAACCGCTTCAATGTAATAGCGAACAGAATCACCGTCCACGGTAAAAATGGAGTCTCTGTAATTAATCCCCCCCACGTTTGGCATTCTGCGCGTAACGAAAGGGCCGTTGTTTAGGGAATACACCAAGATCGCACTATCAATTCTGGAGGCATCACTCATTTGCGCGTTGATCACAAAGGGACCTGGGCTAAATTGATACCCTATAACCGGCGCTGAGTGCACCACGGTGGGAAATAGTGATGCCAAATAGGTTGAGAAAGAGTCGGCGAGATTAAGCTGCGGTGGAAAGAATTTCACATTGCGCCGGGGGGAAGAGTCCTTAGCCCGAATTAAGTATCGAACCGTGTCCCCGTCTGCAATCCTCGTGCTATCCAAATTGGCGGACCAGGTCAAGGTGCTTCCTTGACGCAACATGCGCACCGAATCCAAGGAACCTGAATTGATACGGTAGAAAAGATGAACCCCCAAGGTATCAATTCCTGTGGAATCACAGCCCAAGGAATCCCGGATGGTCGCCGAGAATGTTTGGTTGATATTGAATTGAAGGCCTGTGAGGGCGGTATGCGTGATCAAAGGTGGAATAATTTCTGAAAATGCAGAAGTCACCAAAATCGAATCCACCAACCAACCGTAGCCCGGGGTTGGAGAGCCCAAACCGTTGTTATTCCCGTCCTTTAACAGGAATCGTATGCGGACATCGGCCTGATTTGAAACGAAAGGCGACATGTCAAAGCGTTCCTGCTTCCACCAAGATGCTTGAGGCAATGCCCCAAGATTACCACCAGCCAACCAATCTGCCGGATAAGATTGCTGATGAAATCGACTACCGCCGCTGGCTAAGGGTTGTGGAAAGCTAACCGATGTCCCTAAGTATCGACAAGAGGCCCCCAACAATCGGGTCCAAGTGGCCCCCTGATCCAAAGAATATTGAACAATTGCAGTATCGTTGAATTCCAATTTAGCAATATGCGCAAAATCCAACCACACTTTGAAATGACCAAGCGTTGAGAAAGGCTTGAGCTCAAGAATGGAAGTCTGTGCAGAATTTATGCGACCACGGACGGATATACCGGCAAGGGCTGCAGGAAATCGGTAGGTGCTCACCGTATCCCAGAGGCCTGTAACAATAACCGAATCCAAGGGATTCGCATTCTGAAAAGTGGTATAAAATCGGGCAGTGATCCCAGGAGGAAGTACAGGCTGGGCATGGGACCGACAAGGTGCGATCAAGGCATAACCGAGAAGGATCCACATGAACCCTCGTATCGATGCATAATACGGCTTGAAAAAATTCATAGGTATTTTGAAGTCAAGGCTCCAAAATAACCCCAAAATGCGGTATTTAGTAAGCCATAAGGTCTTTTAATTTGGATTTTAGACGTGAATAACCCAAGAAATCTTGTTCCAAGCTCACCGCAAAAGGAACAGCGGTATCCAATGCACCAAAGCGCATTACCGGCGCATCCAAGGAAGTAAAGGCCTCCTCCGCTATGGTGGAGGCGATTTCTCCCCCAAAGCCGCCTGTCAGGGTGTCCTCGTGAAGAACCAACACCTTACCGTTTCTCCTGACAGATTCAAGTACAGTGGATTTATCCCAGGGCAACAGGGATCGCAAATCCACGACCTCCAAATCAAAATCCGGGAATTCCTCCGCCAAGCTCAGTGCCCAATGCACCGCCATACCGTAGGCCACCAAAGTGGCGCCGGTACCAGGGCGGACAATTCTTGCTTTACCGGGAGCTAATTCTGCAATGCCCTCCGGGACTGGACCGCTTAAACTACGATACAAGGCCTTGTGCTCCATGAACAAATACGGAGAATTATCACGCAATGCATACAAAAGCATGGCTTTGGCCTCCGCCGGAAATGCGGGATAGACCACCTTGAGCCCAGGTACATGGGTAAACCACGCCTCGTTGGATTGGGAATGAAAAGGTCCAGCTCCTACCCCGGCGCCGGTGGGCATACGCACCACCACCCTCGCTTGCTGGCCCCAGCGGTAATGAATTTTGGCGAGATTGTTCACAATTTGGTTGAAGCCACAGGAAACAAAGTCCGCAAATTGCATTTCCACCATGGCACGCTTACCTCCAATGGATAAACCAAGTCCCGCACCCACAATGGCGGATTCACAGAGCGGCGTATTGCGAACACGGCCCGTTCCGTATTTTTCCATAAACCCTTCCGTGACTTTGAAAACCCCGCCATACCCTGCGATATCTTGACCCATGAGCACCAAATTCGTATCCCTCTCCATGGCCTGATCCAAGCCCTCTTTCACCGCATCCACGAATCGAAGCTCCCGGCTGTTGTTGGCCGACCAAACTGCATCTTCGGCCTCTGGCAGTGGGGCGTCCGCATAAACAGCTTGCAATTCTGTGGAAGCCTCAGGAACAGGCTCTGCTTCTGCAAAAACCGTATCCAAAGCCCCATCGATTTGGTAAAGAAAGAGCTCACGCCATTCCTGAATCATAGAATCCGTAAGAATCGAAAGGTCTTTGAGGTAGGTTTCGTAATTGGTCAAGGGATCTTTCAAAGCCCATTGTTCCAACAAATTTTTGGGAACGTATTTAATTCCAGAGGCCTCTTCATGCCCACGCATCCTGAAGGTCATACATTCCAGCAGCAATGGGGCCGGTTGATGACGCATTTTCTCGGCCTCTTCTTTGATCGTACGATGCACCTCCAAAATGTTGTTGCCGTCAATGCGAAGAGCCTTCATTCCATAACCTATTCCCTTGTCTATGAACTGCTTACAACGAAATTGTTCATCGGAAGGGGTGGACAAACCGTACCCGTTGTTTTCAATCACGAAGATGACCGGCAAGCTCCACACTGCGGCGACATTGAGGGCCTCATGGAAATCACCTTCGGAGGTTCCGCCATCACCGCTGAAGGCCAAACTAACCCCCGGCTTACCATCCAGTACATGGCTTAACGCTGTACCATTGGCCAAAGTCAATTGAGGTCCTAAATGGGATATCATGCCCACGATGGCATGCTCTTTGCTTCCAAAATGAAAGGACCTTTCACGACCTTGGCTATAACCGGATGATTTTCCTTGCAATTGGGCAAATAACCTTGTCAAATCCATCCCACGCGATGTGAATACCCCCAGATTTCGATGGAGAGGAAAAATAAATTCTTCTGCCCTCAACGCCTTGGTGCAACCCACGGCGATGGCTTCTTGGCCAATTCCCGAAAACCATTTGGAGACCTTCCCTTGCCGAAGTAGAATTAGCATTTTCTCTTCGATCATCCTGGGCAACAGAATCGCCTGATAAAGCTCCAACAATTCTTCATCGGAGTAGCCTGAACGGTCATAATGAATTACCGAATATGCATCGATTGAGGATGACCGGGGGCTGGTAGCGGAAGGAGGTTTCGACTTGGAATTCGACTCAAGGGAGCTGGACGATGATTTCGTAAACCATTTCATAGGGTTCGTTCATTAAGGTTCCAATGACAGGGCAGGTTGCTACCCTGATTTTCGCTCAGACCATTGTTGTTGAAAAGACTTGGGTGCTGGAGAGGGTAAGTGTCGACGATGACCCCAAGCCGAGGCAAAAAAGTTGCGAAGGAACCAGGCTTTGGTCCGAGAACCCACCAATTCCAGCAGAGGTCGATGCTGCATAGCCCTGGCCCATGCCTTCCACAGCAGACGCTGCGAGGATGTTGCCGAATGCACTTGAGGATCGTTCGCAGCTTGTTGGCGGTTGGCCAAAATAAGTTGGTGCAAGGGTATCCGAACTGGGCAAACTTCAGTGCAATTACCGCACAACGAACTGGCCTGACTCAAATGCTGAAAATCCGAAAAGGGGAGCAAATGAGGGCTGATGACTTTGCCAATGGGTCCTGAATAAGTGGCGTCGTAGCTGTGACCTCCGATATTCTTGTAGACCGGGCAAGCATTGAGACAGGCCCCGCAACGAATGCAATGCAGGGATTGCCGCATGGCGGGATCTGCCAACAAGCGGGTGCGCCCATTATCCAGGAGAATGACGACCATCTCCAAGGGCCCGTCTGCTTCCGAATTTTGTCGTGGTCCGTGAAAAATAGTGTTGTAAGCTGTCATCTGCTGGCCTGTCCCTCTTGATGCCAACAAAGGCCACATCAAATCCAGATCCTCCGAGGATTCCATCACCTTTTCGATTCCGGCAATTACGATATGGGATTTCACAAAAGTGGTACTCATCCGTGCATTGCCTTCGTTTTCGGTAATACCAACACCGCCTGTATCCGCCAGGAGAAAATTAGCCCCCGTAATGCCCACCCCTGCTTCCAGGTATTGACCGCGTAACAAATTCCTAGCGTGCATTGTCAAGGCTTCGGGGCTTGCATGAGGGTCCGTTCCTAATTTGCGATGAAACAAGGAGGCTACATCTTCCTTGGATTTGTGCATCGCCGGTGTAACGATATGGTAGGGTTGCTCTTCATCCAGTTGTTGGATGTATTCGCCCAAATCAGTTTCGACAACGCGTATCCCATTCTTCTCCAGTCCACTGTTCAAATGAATTTCCTCGGTGACCATGGATTTGGACTTCACCACGAGCTTGCTGCGGTGACGACGCAAGACCTCCAGCACAGCGTCCAAAGCTTGCGTAGCGTCAGCGGCCCAAACCACCTTGATCCCGTTATCGCGAGCCGCTGATTCGAAACGCAACAAATTGGCTTCTAAATGTTCTATCGCCCTCCATCGAATTTCGGCGGCCCGGTCTCTTGCCAATTCTAAATCACGATAATCTTCAACACCTTTGGAAACGGCTTGGTGATACCGCCCCATATTGAAATTTATTTTTCGCCGATGATCTTGGTCGAAGCCTTTGGCGGATGAAACCGACTCAAATTTTTGGGCCTTGGTCAAAGTTCCTGACATTTTATGGACCTTCGATTGAGTTTACGTTTTTGATAAGTTCAATTCTCCTCAAATGCCGGCCCCCTTCGAAAGGGGTTTCCAAAAAAGCCTGCACGATATTCCATGCCACTTCTTGGTCCAAAAAACGAGCAGGAAGGCAGAGCACATTGGCGTTGTTATGCAACCTAGCCAAGGTAGCGATTTCCACATTCCAACACAAAGCCGCCCGAATTCCTTGGAATCTGTTCGCACTCATGCATACCCCGTTACCGGATCCACACAAGAGAATACCAAAAGCGGGCTGAACATGCTGAAGAAGCCCCGAAGAGAGCGCAGAGGCAATTCGAGGATAATCCACCGAGTCTTCGCTATAACAGCCTACATCAACCGTGGTGTGACTATTCGAAAGTTGACCCCGCAAATATTCCTTTAAGAGAAAGCCCGCATGATCCGATCCGATGATTAGGGTTGGATGAGCAGTTGACATGGTACAAAGGTACGGTTCAGGCCCTCATGGAGGACTTGGCCACGACCCAAATGGACATTTCGTACAACAAGATCATGGGCAAAGCCAGGATCAGCATTCCTCCAATATCCGATGGAGTCAACGCGGCTGCAAGGAACAAATTGATAACAATCGCATAGCGCCGGTTGGCCCTCATCCAGGATGCAGAAATCAACCCCACCATTCCCAAAAAATAGGCCAATACAGGCAATTCAAAAATCAAACCGGCGGACAAGACCATCATCGTCAGTGTCGACAGATAAGAACCCAAAGCAATGGTATTCACCACCTCGGCACTCACCGAATATTGGCTGAGGAAAAGGATGCTCATAGGGCTGAGGATAAAGTATCCAAAAGCGCAACCCGCATAAAACAAGGCAACCACCGCCGCAATTAAATTCCTGGCAGCGTGAAATTCTCGATCCCTAAGGGCCGGAGAAACAAATCTCCAAATCTCCCAGATCAAATAAGGGAAAATCAAAACCACAGCCCCCATGATCGAGACATAGAAATGCTGCATGAGTTGACCCGTCAAATCCAAATTAACCAACTGCAAGGGCAGAGCCTCCACGCACCATGCACGGTCCTGACCCCAATATTCACCCAGACTACAGATCCAACGGTAGGTTAAAAAATCAGGACGCTTGGGTCCGAGCAATACCACATCAAAAACCCAGGCCTTTTGACTAAAGAGGAAAATGACCGCCACGAACAATGCCAATACCGAACGCCACAAGTGGGCCCTCAGGGCATCAAGATGCTCCAAGAACCCCATGGAGCGATCCTTCTTATCGAATTGATCCGTGTATGCCAAGCCTGTTGAGGGCACGAAGATACCCTCCCCCTCCCCAAAAATCGGACCCTTAGGCGGTTTTCTTGGACTGCACGTCCAA
>VHBD01000034.1 GCA_016872125.1 Sphingomonadales bacterium | reverse complement strand
CACCACGGGCAATTTCCTCGCCAAGCGGGGGAGTTCCAACAAAGAGGCCGGTTGATGCAAAGCCATTCCTTCCTGTTCAAGGAAAAGGTAGAAAGCCTTGACCGCCGATAACATTCTCGCCTGGGTGCTCGCCTGCAATTCGAGGCCGTGAAGGGTAGCCAGCCAATTCCTCAAGTCGTTCTGAGTCATCTCTTCCGGGGCAGATTTGGAGGCAGAGGTATCCTTATGCGCCCACAGGCCCAATTGGTACACATCCTTGAGATACGCTTCCAGCGTTAGCGGAGCCAAAGATTTCTCCAGGCCCAGCCAGGCCCTGAAGCCTTTGAGGGAGCGTTGCCATGGAACGCCCAAACTTGCCCATCGGCTATCCTGCCTCCGCACAAGAGCTGGAGAAAGTCCTTGCCTCATGGCCTACCTTTGGTTTCATGAATCCAGTCCATGCGCTGATCCTTAACGGCCCCAACCTCAATTTGCTGGGACTTCGGGAACCCGAAATTTACGGCCATACCAGTATGAATGCAATTCTCGAAGCCTTGCGCCAAGAATTTCCCCAAGACCGCATTGATTATGTACAAAGCAATCACGAGGGCGTCTTGATTGACAACTTGCAAGCATGCGACCCCGGTATAAACTTTATCCTTTTGAACCCGGGGGGATTGACGCATACCTCCGTTGCCTTGGCGGATGCAGTGGCTGCGATCAAAATTCCGGTTTATGAAGTACATCTTAGCCATCCCCCGTCAAGAGAAACCTATCGACATCACTCGTATATCGCTGCATACTGCCGTGGATCCATCAGTGGCATGGGGGCCCTAGGGTATCGCCTGGCTTACCAAGGTGCGCGCAACACCCTCACCCAGGTTTCTAAGGAGATTTGAGGACCAGGCTTTCAAAAAAGAGCCTGAGCTTCACCGCCATCTGCCTTCTACCGGCATCGCCCATCGCCAGGTAAGGCCAAATTCGACCAGACCAAACCCCACGCATCGCGTTCAGAGGGATCCAAGGCAATTTCAATGCACGGCGTTTTTGGATCAAATGTGGTAAGGCTCTGTAATAAGACCCATGAGCCTTAATCACCGCCACAAAATCGCCTACAGATCCTCGGCTCAAGAAAAATACCGCCGCAAGACCGTCGAGCCAAAGCCTGCTCCAAACACGGATTAAACACTCTTGAGGAGCAAGATTTTTGGTGATGGTGAACAATGAATTTCTGAAATTGAGGTAAGTCTTGCGGGGACTACCGTAGGATAATGATCCCCCTCCCCAATGGTAGACCACCGACTGAGGACAGGTCATCAACCAATGTCCGGCACGTTGCAATCGCCAACACAAATCAATTTCTTCCATGTGCGCAAAATAGTCCGTATCCAAGCCGCCACATTCCCAAAAGGCCTTGGCCCTTACCACCATACAGGCCCCACTCACCCAGAAAACCTGCCTGGGCTTATCGTATTGCCCGTGATCCGCTTCCAAATCGGTGAAGACCCTCCCTGCACAGAACGGGTAACCCAAACCATCCACCATTCCACCGCAAGCACCGGCATATTCGAATTTATTCCTGTCCCTGTCCGATAGAATTTTGGGTTGCACGGCAGCTAGTTCGGGCTTAGAGACCATGTAATTATTCAAGTGCCACAACCAATCCTTGGAGACTTCCACATCCGAATTCAATAGTACATATACTTCGGCTTGAACTTGCTTCAATCCCTCCATGTAGCCGCCAGTATATCCCTCATTATCAGCCAATTGAATAATGCGTACTCGATCTCCTGCATAAGATTGAACCCAAGATACCGACTCGTCATTAGAGGCATTATCCACCAAAACACAATCCCAATGATCATATTCGGTGGCCAAAACAGAGGGTAGGTATCGGCGCAAATGAGCCAAGCCATTCCAATTCAGGATCACCACGGCGAAGTGCAAAGACCTGTTCATCGATTACGCATATGATGTTTGGTCTTGGGTTGGCCCATCCAAACCCAATTCTCTGTTGAGTTTCCAACGCCTGTGGGTCCATAACCAATATTCAGGGGCGTCATGAATTTGCTGGGAAAGCGCGTTCATGTACCAATGCATTAGCGAGCCGTGTTCCGCCTCAGACCAGTTGGCAACGGGTCGCTCAAACCGTATGGCATACGATCCCCTGGAAGGGAGCGGGCGTATGCCGATCCAAACTGGGGTAAGTCCATAGGTCCTGCACAATTCCTCAGGACCTTGGTAGACTGCCGTTGGTTGACCCAGAAATAAACTCGAAATCCATCGACTTTGCGCCGTAGGGGATTGATCTGCACCCAAATACAAGGCAAAGGGAAAGGACGACGTCAAGGCTTCGGTCGCCAGCTTAGAACGAAGGCTCTTGAGGGCTACCGGCACAACATGGCGGTTGGTACGCCATTTTCGAAGCCAATTTTCTGCGGCTGTCCATTGAAGAGGTTTATATACAAACCAAATTCGATGAGGAAAGCGCAGTCCCATGGCTTGGGCAATCCACTCCCAATTTCCGTAATGCGAGGTTAGCAGAACCAACGATTTGTTTTGGGCTGCCAAATCCATCAGGACCTCCGGGTTTTCCCATTGAATTTTCTTTTGACCCAAGTTCTTAGCCCCCACCGAGGATCGAATCAAATCCCACAATAACCCACCAAGATAATTATAAAAACCTCTTTCGAGGGCAAGGAGCTGAATCCGATTCCAATTTGGGTAAACACGACGCAGGTTTTCTCGAACAACCTTGCGCCGATACCTCGTAACAACCCCTAATAAGACTCCCAACAAAGCTGTCAAAACCTTATTGATTACGAAGGTGATCGTCCAGATGAGAGCCAAAATGCCCCCTGTTCAAGCTGTTATCCAGGTTTTGAAAGGGTGTTGTTCGACTGAATAATTGCAAACGCCATTGCGGATCTGAATTTTCCCCAAAAGCATCCGAGTGCAACAAGGCATAGTCGTTGGTCACCATATCCGGGTTATAGAACACAAAACGAACATTGCGTTGGCCTTTGATTTGATAATACCACCAAACCTCGTAGGGGTATGCGGAGGGTTCGTTGTCAATAACCGTTCGGGTATTTGGTGGTCCGTATTGCAAATAAACCCTGCCTCTTTCAGTCTCGTAGCCTGGGGTAATCCTGGATGAAAACAAGGACAGAGTTTTATTTACTTCCATCTGATAATCAGACCATTGAGAGACCGTACTCACATCACCCGTTCTTTGCTTCCAGAAAAATTGCACAAAGGACAAAATCGCTTCCTCATCCGGTGGGTTCTGGTTGATTAACCGATCCAGGGTAAGCCGTTGACCTGGGTCGCAAATTGGACGCAAGGAGGAAATTTGCTTGCGTTTACCTTTCCAATCCAAACGATTTAAATATTGTTCCCATTCATGCAGTTCCAATCCACGAAAGGCCTGGGTAGAATTTCTGTCCCCTTGCGCGGAGCTATCCGTGGAAACTCCCTCTGCCCAAAGGCCAGCCGACCAAAGCTCCAAGGATTGTACACGCCTCTGCACCACGGCATTGGTCGTATCCCTCAATTCAAGGTTGAGCAGGTATTTCCCGTCCTCCAAATCCGTCATCGGCCAAGCACCTATAAATCCTTGGACTGCTTTGGAAGGGTCGATTCGCAAAAAACCCTGTCTGGAACCGACCACTTGACCTTGTTCATCGGTAAGTGAATAAACCAAGAGGAAACGTGCAGATCTCGTAGTATCCAAATGAACTTCCGAATAAAATCCCAAAGTATCCCTACGATTCCTAAAGGTGGCATCCGCCTTGGCCATCAAGCGATAGCCGCTGCGTACCCAACGCGATGGGGTTGCCGAACGTTGCCACTCATGAAGCAAGACCGGTTGACTGACATGAGGCAACGTGACCACCGAATCAATTACCAATTCCTTGGAGAGAATAGCTTTATCAAGCGAATCCATCAAGCTGATGGCCCTTACCTCAAGGCCGTAACGACCGGGGGGCAAATAAAAACGCTTCAAATCAGCCCAATCCGCACCGCTTCCTTGCAAAGAATCCGAAAGGGCGTTTCTTAACACATATTTATCAAAAGCCTTGATCCCCTGCTGGTCGTAGATCATGATTTCGATCCGTACCGCATCATCCGCCCTTAGATTATTCCCGCCCAGGCCGTCGACCGGCATTTTGGGTAAGGCAGGACGCAAATACAGGGTCAAATCCACATAGGGTCCTGATTCAGGATGACGCCATTGAGCGGGAACACAGACCAATTCCATGCCGTATAGGGTCGGCATGCAGAAGACGATGAACCAAAGGGCTTGCAGTAGTTTTGCCATTTCCAGAAGGACTTTCGTGAACCAGCCTACAAAATACCCTATGCCTTTGCATTGCTGGCCTGATTTGCCTTATATGGCAAAAATAATGCACAGCGGCAGGGTCTGCTTTGATTCGGATATGCCCTTTGCCAAAGCTACCGGCATGAACCGTTATCGCTTGGCGGACTCCCAAGGCGCGATCATGATCAGCCTCCCCATCCATGGTGGACGCTCCCACCATCAACCCTTGGGCCAGGTTCATCTCGCAACGGAACAAGGCAGATCCAGGGGAGGATGGGCCAAGACCCATTGGCGAAGCATCCAAAATGCTTACCGCAGAGCCCCTTTCTTTGAATACCTGGAAGATGACCTGAGCAAGCTGATTTTGGAGACCGGGGAACTGTTGATGGAGTACAACTTGAAAGTCCTGGCCTGGTTGATTGACCGCCTTGCCCTTGACGTTCAAATCACAGAGTCAGCGGTTATGCGCCCTTTGTCCCAACCATGGGTCCTCCTCCTCAAAGAAGTTCCCTGGAAAACCCCACGATATTTCCAGCAATTTGAAGCTCAAACCCATTTTGTTCCCGGACTTTCGGTCCTGGATTTGCTTATCCAATGCGGACCTCATGAAAGCAAAGCCTATCTTGAGAGGTACCTTTCCTTAAATGCAAGTAATTTTGAAGCTCAGCCTTGACCTTATGCCCTACCGTTTCTTGTACCTTTTGATCTTGTCGCTCTTGCCCTGCCTTGCTTTGGGTCAATTTGAAGAAAAGAGTGTTCAAGTCGGACAAATCGGCCTGCACCTTACCAATGCAGGCACCATTGGTCGACCCAACGTGCGTAACGAACCGCAAGGCCTCCCATCCATGGAATATCCCCTGAATTCTGGGTTAGAACACCTTTTCGAAGCAGGCCTCTGGCTCGGCGCGTATCGGGGAGGACAGCTCTCGGTTTCCACCTCCTCATTGGATGATGCATCGGGATACGCCGCAGGAAAGGCAGGTTTTGAATTCAGCCCTTTGCCAGGTTGGCCGGTTTTGGAAAAATCAAGCTTACCAGGCAATGCCAACTACTCGTTGACCGCCTTGGCGCACCAGGAATTTGAACTGCATTTCACCGATTCGTTGACCTATGTTCCCGGATCCGGCCAGCCTATCGCCAATCATTTGCTTCCCTTGCAGGCCAAAGTTCGGTTGAACAGTTTGGCTTGGAATTTTCCATTTGCCGACTACTTCGTTGTCCTTCAATACAAAATCACCAACATGGGGCCCCTCCCCTGGGATTCCATGTACACCGGGATTTGGAGCGACCTGGTGGTTCGCAATGTGAATGTGACCAACGACCGTGGCGGTGCTTTTTTCAACAAAGGATCGGTGGGCCAAGAAGATAGCCTGCAGGCCATCTATGCGTTCCATGTTACAGGGGATGATGCCGGCTTTGCAAATTCCTACGGAGCCATACAATACCTTGGCGCTGAACTCAATGGCAAATTTTATCACCCCTTGGCCTCCTCTTCCCCGGGATTCAAGGTCAATCCCAATTATTGGATTTACAACCAGGCGGCCCCAACCTCGGATCTGCAACGTTATGATCGGCTTCGCAACCGAGGAAATTTCGGCCCATCAGCCAATTTGAATACCCCAGGCAACAGGGTACAACTCCTTGGATCTGGACCTTTTGACCGTATCGACAGCGGGCAGACCTTAACCTATTACGTGGCCATGGTCTGCGCACCAAGGCGCAGCGATCAAAGTCCGGATTCCTATTGGGCAAGAACCGATTTACGTAAAAATCTGGGCTGGGCACAACGTACTTTCCTGGGCGAAGATCTCAATGCAAACGGTGTCCTTGATTCCACAGAGGATTTGAACGAGAATTCGGTATTGGATCGCTTTGTTCTCCCCGAGCCCCCCAATCGACCCACCTTCAGATCTGAATTCACCCCGGATGGTATCGAAATCTATTGGGATGATCGAGCCGAGCGTTCGGTGGACCCCATCACCAAAGAAAAGGATTTTGAAGGATACAAATTGTACCTTAGCAAACCAGGGGATGATCGTTTTCCGGACGCGGTATCCCGCATGAACCTCATCGGTCAATGGGACTCTGCGGGTAATTCCATCGGTTACAACAACGGATTTCAGGCGGTGCGACTCCAAAACCCCAGGTACTTTGAAGGGGATACCACCGCCTACCGCTACAAGTACCGTTTAGGGAATTTGTTAGCCGGTTGGCAATACCTCTGTGTGCTGACCGCCTTTGATCGCGGCAACAATGAAGTGGGCCTTGAATCGCTCGAAAGCTCCAAGGCCTCCTCATTGATGCGTTTATTTCCCGGAAATCCCGCGGATACGCTCAACCGTGATCTGGAGGTCGGTGTTTATCCCAATCCATACCGAATTGGAGCCGCCTGGGATGGTAGCAATGCGCGTTCACGAAAAATTTACTTTCACGGTCTTCCGGCCCGCTGCGTGATCAAGGTGTTCACCCTGGCAGGTGATCCCGTAGCTATTTTGCAGCATGACCAAGGCGACGATTACAACGGTAGCAATGCCCAGTGGTTTAGCGAATACGCACCCGATCCAACCCAAACCCGTTTGGCCGGTGGGGAACATGCCTGGGATCTGTTATCGGATAGCAAGCAAAGTGTGCAAGCCGGAATTTACTTGTTCAATGTGACCGACCTCGATCAAGACAGGGTGTATAACGGACGCTTCGTGATTGTACGGTAGGCTTGTCCTCCCCTTTCTCCTTTGCTCAAACCGAGGCTTGCTCCTCGGACTCTTCGAATTCCTCCGAATCCCTTGGGGTTTCTCCTGAAGAGACTTTACGATCCATCAAAGCCATTTCCAGAACCACCACTTCGGTGTAGGAACGACGATTTCCCTCTTTGTCCGTGTAGGAGCGGGTATTGAGTTTGCCATCCACCACCAGTTCTGAGCCTTTGTGGAGGAGTCGCTCGCTTACCTCGGCCAATTTACCCCAAGCCACAAGTTGGTGCCATTGGGTTTCGGCAATTTTCTCGCCTTGATCGCTGTAATAATAATCGTTGGTGGCGAGGCTGAAACGCGTCATTTTACGACCGCTGCTGATTTCCCTGAATTCAGGATCCCGACCCAGGTTGCCGATTAAACGGACTTGATTACGAATGTTTCCCATACAATTTTGGTTTAAAGGGTGAATGAAGAATGAACAAAAACAAAGGTCCGAAGAGCTCAAACCCCTTATCGTAGGTTTGCGTTTATCAACTCTTATGACCAAAAGAACATGCCTGCTCTGCCACAACCCTCTTGAAGGGCGAAGTGACAAAAAATTTTGCGACGATTATTGCCGAAACATTCACTACCACCAAAACCTGGGGAAAGGTGACCTAAAAATCAAACGAATCCACGATGTGTTAAGAAAAAACCGAAAAATCCTAATCGAATGTCGAAAACTAACCGCGGAAGGCCAAACCTTGCCCTTTGAATCGCTGCAACAGCGGGGTTATCAATTCAAATATCTGACCCATATGGAAGGGGTTGGAGAAGGTCAACCCACTTATTGCTGTTTTGATATGGGCTACATCATTCGGGGCCAAAGCCTGGAAATTGTTCAGGTTAAAATTCCGGATTAAAAATACTTACGCTTTATCGAACTCCTCATAAACCTTGACCAGGGTGGCTGATGGGATTCGAACCCACGGCCCTCAGAACCACAATCTGATGCTCTAACCTACTGAGCTACAGCCACCGTTTGACCTTCGGAACCTCAAAGCCCCGAAAGGTCTGTTCCAGACCAAAGCAAGGAACAGCTTCAAAGATACGCCTTGTAGGTCATTCTAAAAAAGGCCATAACCCCCACGGTATTCGCCACCAAGACCAGCGATGTCCACCAAGCAATGCCCTGGGCACCAGCAAAGTCAAGTGCAGAGCCCAGCCCGCAAACGATAAGAACTGCGGTTCCCCAAGAAGAGAAAAACGAGACCCTGACCCTACCCAAGGCGGTGAAATGTTGGACCAAAACATTGCTGCATGCCAAGGCCAAAATACCCGGCGACAAAGCAATCCATAATCCATGAACGGGTGTATAGGCCGATCCCAGAACCTGGCTAAGCCAGGAAACCGGTATGAAAAGCAAAACAGCCATGGGCAGCAGGGTCCAGAGGAAGGCCTGAATGCACCATCTCCAAGTGCGGCGAACCTGCTGCTCATCAGGTGGGCCTTGGTGTGCACTCAATGACGAGAGCAAAACGGTCGAATAGGTTTGGGTGATGACCCACGCCCCTTCAGCCACCACCACCGCTACGGAATAAATCCCCAGTTCAGCAGCACCCAGCATCGCCAACATGTACAGGTACTGAAAGCGATAAACGACAAATTGGCCGAGATTGGCCGATGCGGTCCATCGGTTGAAAGTCCATAAGGCTTTGCCTACATGCCCTATCGCTTGTTTGGGTTGGCAATATTTGAAATAGATTTCGAACCAGGACCATGCCGCCACCAAACCCAAGGCTGCGCCCTGAATAATCAAGAACAAATCCAACGTGGGGCGTACCTGACCCCCGAATTGTTGATAAGCATACAAGGAACCCAGAATCAATGTGGGTAACAACGGAATCATCCATCCCAAAACATTATCTTCTTGCAATCTCCCATTACCGAGTAACCAGCCCCTGCCCGCGGCAACCGAGGCGTGAAACCAAGTCAAAATGCCCATCATGATCGATTGCAAGGGTGTCCATTCCATGAAACCCCAGGACAGCGAACCTACCAACAGGGCCGCAGACCAGGCCCAAACTTGGGACCACTGCCACAAAGCCCTGGTTGAGAATCGGCTTGCGTGGTAGATCATGCCCGACCCTGCCCCAAAGCCACTGATCAAGACCCCCGCATGCGCCAAGGCCATCACCATCGAAGTCTGTCCCCTCATAGCAGGTCCCATCCATGCCGCTGTTAACCAGAGCATTCCCATGGAAGTCCCCAATTGCAAGCTCCGCAGGAGAATCGTTTTTCTTATAGCGCTCATACGACGATGCCCTCCAGGGTTTTGAGGAGTTGACTCCCCACCGCATGGGCTTGAAACTGCTCAAAGGATGAATTCCATGCGTCCCGTCCTTCAGAAGGTACCGGCAAGGAACTGGAACTCTTGCTTAGGATATTGTCCTGCAGGGCAAGAGTCCACGCCACGGGGTCCGTCACATCCAGCCCCTTGACCAAAGGATGCCCGCGATATTGTTCCAACAAAGGCGGGTACCCCAACCATACCGGGCATTGGCATAACAACGCCTCCACCGTAACAATCGAAAAGGTCTCCCTGAGACTGGGCAACAAAAGCGCCCTTGCCTCTTTAAGTTCTTTGGCCACACCAAAACTGTCCAAAACTCCCAGCCATTCGATGCCTTGGACTTCTCGAAATTCCTCATGACGATCCGCCGAATATTCCCCGGCAATGCGCAAGCGATAACCTTGGTTGCCCAATCCACTTTGGACCCATGCCTCCATGAGCAATTTTGGATTTTTGACTTCGGCCAAATCCGATATATGCAAAAAGTGTTTGGAATCTTCCACGGGCACTCGCTCTTGTGATGTCCAAAAATGCTCCTCCACCACATTGGGCAGAACCTCCACCTGCAAACCAAGAACCTTGAGGCGAATGGCCTCGGCCAGCCAGGGCGAAACGGCCAGTACCTTGGAAGCTTTGCGCAGGCTATGGGCGACCAAGATGCGTTGCCACCAAGCATAGGGAGCCTTGTCTTGCAACCAACCCGACCAATGCTCCACCACCACAAAGGGCAAACCGCTGATAGCGGCGATTAGCGCTGACTTCCAGGAGACCTGCGCCACAAGAATATCCGGTGGAGCGCCGTGATGCGCCTTGTAGGCCGCCCAAAGGGCATGCCATGCCTTGATTTGCCGCCACAAGGCCAAGGCTCCCCAACCACCATCTTGATAAATCCTAAGGTGATGACGCACCGGCTCGTCAGGGAGCAATCTCTGCGCATCAATAAGAAAGCCTGAATTGCCTTGGGCCTGTCCATGGGCATGCATCCAGGATAAAGGTTGAACCGCCATCAAATCCACGGTAATTACCTTGCCTTTGGCCTTGCTTGCCGCATCCAATGCTTCCGCATGCCGCACAATAAAGATGCCGTTTCCACTTCGTCCATATTGCGGGTACCAACCCGCCAAAACAAGGATTTTCATCAATACCTTCAAATTTAGAGGTATAGGGGTATTTTTGGCCTAATGAGCACACGATTACTTCAACGTTGGTTGGTTTGGATGTTGGGGATGGCCCTTGGGGACCCATCCCTACGAGCTCAAAGCATGGATCCCGGGATTATCGATGACCCCAATGCCTTTGAAATCGTAGAATCCGGAGAAGGGCGATTTGAAAGAGGTCCACAAGGAACCACCAAAACCCTTAGCGGTGGCGTCGTTCTCAAACATCGTGGAATGATCTTGCGATGCAACCAAGTTGTGTTATCGGGAAGTGATCGAATAGCCAAAGCCGAAGGGAAGGTTAAACTCAACGGCAA
>VHBD01000033.1 GCA_016872125.1 Sphingomonadales bacterium | reverse complement strand
AGCGTAGGACATTGCGAAGCTTATTGCTGATAATGAGCGCGGTAGAGGCTGGAATGATCAGCATGGATACGACCAAAATGACCCCTACCGTTTGCAACGAAGCCACCACGGTGAGGCTGAGCATCCAGATACTGAAATAATGTAACGCCTTGGTGGGAATGCCCATGGTTTGCGCCACATCGGCCTGAAAAGCGGCCGCAAAAAAATAAGGCATCAAAACCGCAACACATACCACATCAAAAACAAGCACCATCCCCACCAAAAGAAGATCGTCCCGCCCAATCCCTAACACATTGCCGAACAAAAAATCTTTCATGTCCAAATGCACGCCTTCGCGCCGTGATAAAGTGGAAATCCCCATGACCCCCAACGCAAACATTGCCGAAAAAACAATACCAATCGCCGCATCGTTGCGCGCCCCCCCTTTGCCTTGCAACCAAGCGATAAGGATAGCCGCTAGGAGGCCGGCACCTACTGAACCTAAGAAAAAGGCCATTAAGCTGTGCCCCGCCACCATAAACCCTACCACCACTCCCGGTAGAATCGCATGCGATAAAGCGTCCCCAATCAACGCCATATTTCGAAGCACCATGAAACAACCCAGCAGGGCACAAGCCGCACCCGCCATCATGGCCGCTATCAAAGCCCTTTGAAAATAAGGTTGTTGCAGAAAATCGAGCAATGTCCAAGCGGTATCCATGCTTTCTATATCGGGTTCGGTGATCAAGTTCGGTTACGGAATTGAGCCGCGTCAGCATAAGCGGGGTCAACCCCCGAAAAGACCTTGAGCAAAGTGGATTCATTAAGGACCTCTTGAGGGGCACCCTCCGCAATCAAGCGCTGATTAATCAAGAGCACCCGGTCAAAGTACTGCGGGGCGCGGTGGAGGTCGTGGTGGATCATCAGGACCAGACCGTTTTTCTCCTGCGTAAACCTGCGCAGAATCTCCATAATTTTGGTTTCAGTGGCCGCATCGACCCCCACAAAGGGTTCGTCCAAAAGCAGGGTTTCCGCTTGTTGTGCGAGAGCTCTTGCCAAAAAGACCCTTTGTTGTTGACCTCCGGACAGCTGGTTCAAGGGCCTTTTTCGTAAATCTGTTAATTCCAAGTCCATCAGGGCTTGTTCAATCGCTAGGTGATCCTCCTCGTTGGGTGGAAGGCCCGCTTTTCGCCTCGGCAAGCGGCCCATCAGGACAATGTCCTCCACGGTGGCCGGGAAATCCCAATCCACCAGACCTTTCTGCGGCACGTAGGCCAAAGAGGTTCTGCACAGATCAATGTTATTTCCTCGGTAAGTAATGTTGCCGTGATCCGAATCCACAAGGCCGAGGACAGCTTTCAAAAGGGTTGATTTTCCGGCTCCGTTCGGCCCTAAAATACCGTAACATTTTCCAGATTCAAAGACCACCGAAAAGGCATTGAGGACGGATTTGCGATCGTAGGTCACGCTCAAATTGGTGATTTCTAGGCAGGGACCAACCTGAGGCCGAGGCCGTTTGGCATCTTTTAATCCATTGTACCTTAATGCAAAAAGCATATAGAACAAGGGAGGAAGCAGAAGCCCCAAGATCCACCATACCGGAAATGGATCGGAGTAGGATGAAGGCCCCCCTGAACGATTCCCAGCAGTTCCCTTCTTTGGCCCCCCCAAATAACGGGACAAGATTATGGCGTTATGCCGTAGCATCCCGGTATAAGAGTCCGCGTCGGATCCTTCAGGGCCCATGCTGTCCGCATAAAGCGCGGGCCCCAAGGCACAGTGAGCATCCGCAGAAAGCTCTTGCAAGGTTTTGGGGTTCAGATTTGCCTCCACAAAAATGCAGGGCAGGTCATTCTCCAGAATGACACGCTTCATCTGCAAGACATCCGAAGTCCGAATGTCGGCATCCGTGCTGGTCCCCAAAAGAGAGATCACACGGAATTGATATCGCGCGGCGAAGTAACGAAAAGCATCATGGTTGGTGCCTAGAATCCGATGTTGATGCGGAATTTGCTCCAGAAGGCCGGAAATTTCTTGGTTTAAATCCACCAATTCCTGGTCATAGGCTGCCCATCGGGCCCGAAGACCCGCGGAATCGCGAGGACATAGGCTACGAAGGGCCTCGTAAATATTCTTGGCGTATTGTCGGCCCAGAACCGGATCCATCCAAGCATGAGGATCGTAGGAGTCGGCATGTTCGGGGTCTTGAATGGGAACGATTCCATCGGTGGCAACGATTCGATTCGCCTTTTGGGCGGTACGGGCAATTAATTTGTCCAGCCATCCTTCCAAATGTAGCCCGTTCTCGATGATGAGATCGGCTTGGGCCAAAATTCGAGTATCGTTTGGGACAGCCTCGTAGCGATGCGGGTCGGAACCCTGTGGAAGCAGCGAGCGAACATCAGCACTTTCGCCAGCAATTCTGGCCGCGATATCCGCTAGAAAACCGGTCGTGGCCACAACTTGGATCCCCCGCCCTTGGGCAAGACGATTTCCTGGCTCCGGGTTATTCGCCTTGGAACCGTAACCCACGACCAAGCCCAAAACCAATAGCAAGAGCAGCCTAAGTGGCTTGCGTCTTGGAGTCCAAAGCGCTAAACCCATGACGCAAAGTTAATTTAGGTAGACCTAAATTGGTTGGCCTTAAATTGAAAGAGAAATTTGATGGAGAATTTTGGCGGAGATCACAAGCGCCTATCCAATTGAAATGTAATTTTGTTCATGAATAGAAGAAAGTGGTTGAAAGCAGCCGGAGGCTATACCGCTGGTTTGTTGGCCTTGGGGTTTTCATTCCGCAGTCTTGCTCACCCCACCGATTCAGATTCCGCGAACCCCATGGGGTTGGCCTCCAATTTAGAACCTCTTAAACCCCAACCTATGCCCTTTGAATTGCCCGCTTTGCCCTATGCCTACAACGCATTGGAACCTCACTTTGATGCGATGACCATGGAAATTCATTATTCCAAACATCATGCCGCGTATGTGAACAATTTGAATGCCGCTCTCCTCGGAACGCCCAACGAAGGTAAATCCTTGGAAGAATTGATGGCGATTGTTTCAACCCTGCCCGCGGCAGTTCGTAACAATGGGGGAGGTCATTTTAATCATTCCTTGTTCTGGACATCGCTCACGCCTCAGGACGGAACCAAACCCTCCGCAACTTTGGAGGCCGCTATCACTGAAGCTTTCGGCAATATGGTCGGATTCAAAGAGCAATTCGCCAAAGCCGCAATGGGAAGATTCGGAAGCGGTTGGGCCTGGCTGTGTCGCACAGAGAAGGGTTTGAAGATTTGTTCCACCGCGAACCAAGATAATCCCTTGATGGACACAGAGAAAGTCAATTGCGGAGGTTATCCGTTGTTGGGTTTGGATGTTTGGGAGCATTCCTATTACCTGAAATATCAAAATCGTAGGGCCGATTATGTAACAGCCTTTTGGAATGTGTTGAACTGGGACTTGGTTTCCGCTCGCTACGAATCGGGCCAATAAATTGCCGTCCTAACCATCAAGTAAAAGCCCTTTGAGCGAATTATGCTCAAAGGGCTTTTTGATGTGGGTTTTCCGGACCGAGAAATCAACCCAATTGATAGGCGATTTTCTTATCGAGGGTAATCCTTATCGAAGGGTAAAGCGGAATGGAAGATTGTATTGAACACGTACGGGCATTCCTCTTTGTTTGCCGGATTTCCATTGGGGCATGGATTTCACAACCCGAATGGCTTCTTCATCACAGCCCCCACCAATACCACGCAGAACCTGTACTTTGTCTATTTTGCCCCTTTCGTCGACCACAAAAGTTACCACAACAATTCCTTGCAAACCGTTTTCACGGGCAAGAGGTGGGTATTTGGTGTTCTCCGCCATGAATTTAAGCAATTCCTGATCACCGCCTGGAAAGGAGGGCATTTCTTCCACAACAGTGAAAATTTCGGGCTCCGAAGAAACTTCTTCTTCCATCTCGACCACGGGCACCTCAATGCGCGTTTCTTGGGTTACCTCGGTGGAGGCAACTTCATCTTCTTCGATGACCTCTTCGTCTGCAACAATTTCGAGGGTTGGGGGCGGAGGAGGTGGTGGTGGAGTGACTTTTTGCTCGGTTTGGGGAATTTCCATCTCGGTAAGGTCCTCCATTTTGAGGGCGCCTAAGCTGGCTGCTTCTCCGTCACCTTCTCTCCAATTGAAGACACAAAGGGTGCCGACCAAAGCAACGCAAAGGCCGATTTGGAAGAAAAGCGTACGCTGGAGGTTCAGGTCTGCTTTAGGATTTTTCTTGAGTTCCATAGCTTTCCACAAATAACGGAATTTTCCAACAAAGTTGTTTGGGTTTCGTGTCAAGAATACGTTAATCCGAACTGGCTTTAACGCCGATTGCCTTTGGCCGAAAGTGCCAAACGCTCAAAGACCATTAGACCTACCAACAAACCGAGGACATCGGCAACATAGTCGCCCAGGTTGGCGTAGCGGCTCCCGAGGAGAAAACCCTGCACAGCCTCGGTGCCCGCCGCAAGCAACCCGCCCAAAACCAAAACAAAGAATCCGCGATGGAATTTCAAAACAGGCCATTGTGCTTGCTTGTAGAAAGATTGGCCTATCAAAAAGGCCCAAATCCCGAAGATCCCGAAATGCACCACCAAATCGGTGCCTTCGATTTGTGAACCGGGGAAGCTGGAGCCGGAACCCAGCATTAGCCCTAACATGATTACGGTCCAAACAAGAGGCGGAACAAAATAAAATCCCGTGGAGGCGCCTCGTGAACGCATATTTTGGAGGTTTAATGCCCGGTATGGGCTTGGTAGGCGGAGCTGCCCATCAGCTGCTCCCATTGGTTGGGATTGGAAATTTGAATGCGAATCATCCAACCATCACCGTATGCGTCGCGGTTGACGAGTTCCGGTTGGGTCTGAAGAAGCGGATTAACCTCGATAATTTCGCCGCTGAGGGGCATATACAGGTCGGAAACGGTCTTGACGGCCTCAACTGTGCCAAAAACCGCTTGGTTCTCCAGATTTTTGCCGCGGCAATCCAGTTCGATAAAAACGATATCTCCTAATTCTCCTTGGGCAAAATCAGTGATCCCTACGGTGGCGATATTGCCATTCAAGGCAACCCATTCGTGTTCGGCGGTGTATCGGAGATCAGAAGGAAAATTCATTGCGGGTTAAAGTTTAGAATTTTGTATGAATTAACAGCCGAAAAATGAAAAAAAAATGCAGCGAGGCTGCCCAAAATCTTAATTCGCCAAGGTGAAACGGATACTTACGCCTCCGCTGGTTTGGGAATTGGGAAAGGAGGTGGAAATATAGGGTGTGGACAATTGGTAATCCACAAAGAGTCGAACATTTATCATGTCGTTCAGGACATAATCAGCGCTCGGTTTGACCGAAACCGTTCGACCGCCCCCTGAGGGCTGAGGTTCCACGCCGTCCAGGTCCCTCATTAGCATGAAATTATCCCGAATATTCAAATCAAAGCGTAAGTTGAGGTCGTTCTTGAGCTCGCGGAGTTCACCGTTGATTAGGAAAGGCAAACGCGGGTTGTTCCAACGATACCCCCCCCCGATGGTGAGCTCTCGGGTGGTGTTCTCGTTCAGACGGTTGTTTACCAGGGTGAGGGTTAGGTTTCGAGAGGTTTTGTACTCCAGCCTCAAGGTGAGGTTGTTCTTGAGGGTAGCGTCCAGGCCGATTAACGGGGTTAATTGTTCGGCGATGCTGATTTGAGCGATTTGGTAACGGGGATAAAAGTCCTTGGTGTTGATGCTGTCCCGCCTAGATGCAGCGCCATTCCTCTCTTGGTACACGAGATTGGTCGAAAAATTGCCCACCGAGTAAACCGAGCGGTAGCCATGGCTGATCATGATGTTCTGGAATCTTTCCTTGAACCAAGGAATTTGGGTTAGCCCGGAATAATTGAGGCGCCAATTAGGCATGGGCAGGACGGGGAAATAAGACGTGGACGTTTTACCTGGATTTTGACCCGTATAGGCGGCCAGGAATGAGGGGATAAGGACATCGATGGATTTGCGACTGTAGCCATCCGGGAAAAGGCTGTCAATTTCTCCACGCCCCGAAGAATTGGGGTTGGATCGCGCAAGGCGTTCCGCAATTTCCAATCGATTCTCTTCGAAGCGACGGAAATTCCCAGAACTTAGGTAGTCGGCCTGGCCTGGATTGGTCGGTATTTTCTCCAGAAACCCGCGAAGGCTGATGATCGAAATGCTAAAGTCCCCGGATTCCATGCCGTTGAATTGGGTGATTTCACCCAGTCGATTGGCCCTGAAATTTTGTTGAAAACGCATCACATCATTTTTGTTGGCGGTGACCGTGATTCGGAATTCTTTGAAAGGCTCCAGCGTGGCCTGGAGCTGGGCATTGAGGTTGCGATTGGTCACATACAAGGCGGTCAGGTTGGTGTCTGTACTTAACCAGTTTTTGGTGATGATGGCGGGGCGAAGATCCCTTTGATCTCCGAAGACAAAGGGAAAACCGGGCGCATTGATGTCGGTATTGTTACCCAAAAGATTGGGCTCCTGATTAAAACCCGGGATGACCGTCCCTTCGGTCAAACTAATGTTTGCCGAAACATTTTTGAGCATAGCGATGGCCTTGATCCCGTTGCGCCACAAGCTTAGGGAATAATCCTCTTCGGGTTCTTGAGGGGGTTTCTTGCCTCCAGGTTTTGAACCCGCAGCCCCCTTGGTTTTGGGGTCTTCGGTTTTGCTGCCCTTGGTTTTGGGGTCCTTGGATTTGGACCCGGGTGCGGTAGGGACAGGATCCTTGAGAGGTTGATCGGCAAGGACTTTGCGCAGAAATGCCCATTTGTTGTACAGCGTATTCATGGTGATGTTGGTGTTGATCCGCTGTGTTCTGGAATTTTGAATGGTATTCCCCAGATTGACCGCGGCCAATGGGGCGGCAATCCACTCATAATTCGCTTGGTATTGGTAAGCGATGTTCATGAAGTCCATCAGGGGTAATTTGTTGATGGGCACCTGGTAATTGGCGCTCATGGTATGCGTAAAGCGGGTTGGTCTTCCGCCGTTGCGCAAATTGTTAAGAACAGTATCCCGCTTGGCTTCGGTATCCAGGAGCCCGAAAGGCTCATCAATTCTTGCGGCTGCCGTTGCATCGTATTCCAGACGCAGGCCTTGGGTCAAATCGTGCCGGAAACCATAGACCCGGTTCATCAAGAAATTCTTGTTGACCGTCGGGGCAATGCCCTTGCCTCCGTCAGCATTGTTCCGAAGTTGGGTGTGCTGGTACAGACGATCTACATCCACCCTCAGGGTAAGGCTGGTCGGCAAAAGGTTGAAGTTAAAATCACGTATCAACGTCAATGCTTTGGGATTAAGCCAAGACACTGCGCTCAGGGGCCGAATAGGATTGGATCTTCCGGAATACTGGTAACCCAAGCTTCCCCGGTAGGTCTCGGTGCTGTTGAATGCCGTGAAGGGATTTCGTTGAAAAAGTTCCGAATAGGCCAAGGTCAAATTGAAATTAGCTAGGTCCCAAGGTTTGGGCATTCCGCTCCCCTGGCGGGTCAATTGCAAATTTGTTAAGTTGAAGGCTCTGCGACGGCTGTAGGTTTCGGCAGAATAAACAATTGAATCCCGTTGAGCGCCCTTTTCGTAGCCATTCAAAATATTTTTGAGCAAAACATCCCCATCCAAGGGGTTGAATTCAGGAGTACTGAAAGTTTCGCCGTAGGCTGCATAGATCGGAATGCGCAAATTGGATTTGGAGCCCAGGAATTTACCCAAATCAAGGTTAGTCGAAGCGTCGTATTGCACCAACTCTTCACGGGATCGCTCGCTGACCTTGCTCTCAAGACCTCCGAAGCCGATTCCCTTGTAAAGGCCGGTGGCGCTTAGGGTGCCCAGATCGGCCAATTTCATGTTCAGGTTGCCGGTAGCCGCGGTGCCGGATCGGTTATCAAATTCCGTTAATCTTAATTCGTTGAACCAAATTTCTCCGCATTTTTCAAGGCCGTCATCCGAAGACCCGGAGGTTTTGCGCGGATTCCGCACTCCCAACATGATGGTCTGTACTTGACTGAGGTTAGGATTTCCGAGGACCGTGATGCGTTGCCCCGTGGCAGTCTGTGTTCTGAACGGAATATTCAGGGGCCAATTTTGTTTGTTCCTTTCTTTTTTGGCATCGTTAAGATCCGCAAAGAGGATTGACAAATTGTTGCCCGCAGGCCATATGCTTTCCGGAGTTCCGGTACCCGGTGCCGTAATGATCAAGGCCTGCTCGTATTCGTAATAATTCTGGTTGTAGTCGTTTCCTAAACGAACAAATGCTGAAACGTCCCCATCCTGCAGGTCTGCGCCCTCGGCGTGCATGAACATCTCCAAGCGCTTGTAGGCCCGAATATCAAAAGTTGTGTTTTTGAATGCCGCACGGGAATCCCCATCCCTCAATTGACAGAATCGTGCCTGCAAGGATTGTTCGTTAAGCTGTTGAAAATTGGTGGTAAACACATTTCTCACCCTTTCAATCCCCGGGGGCAGCACATAGGGTATCGGCAATTTGTTACCGTTTTCTTCAATGTTCACCGTGGAAAGTAGAAAGATCGTAGGGTCTCCCTGGTCTACAGGCGTATATTCCCCTGGAGGAGCAAGGCTCTGAAGGTACCTCCGCCAATCGGTACGAACAAGTTGCATCGTGGCCATGCGGCAAATGATGCTGTCGGCAAATCCCGAGAAATACATCCGCGCAAAGCGGATCGACTTGAAATCCGTAATATTCCCCACACGACGGTCCGGAGCCAACACAGGCACCCTGAATTGGTACCATTTCACGACTTCGGTCGTCCCGTTGCGCAGTTGCACCGGGGATTCAAAAATATCGGTAATGTAATTTCGACCAATTTGCATTTCACCCGGCCGTAGGTTCACCCGGTATTCAAAATAATCCTCGGTTTGGGTGAGGGTGTTGTCGCTGTTCAAATCTTCGGAATTGGGCAAGTTGGTGGCCGAAGTGGGATAGGGTTCCGGCGATTGTTGATCCGTTGCGGAATTGCCTTGAGGGAGATTAAAGAGTTTATAGCGACCCAAAACCGATTTGCGGTTGTTGTCAAAGTCGCTGCCCCTGAAGTGATGGTAATTATCGGAGGCCGGGTCTTGGTTAGCCGACAAAAAGGCCGGCGAGGCGGATCCGAATCGGGATTCGATGCGGTTCAAATAGCGGTTTCCAAAGAAATTCCGCTCTTGGGCATCGTTAAAGCCGTCCAACCCCACATCTTGGGTAACCCTGGATGCGGGATTGTTATCGAAAGCATTGATGAGGGGTGGCAATTTGGGAACCAACCCCCACGCCGTGGTATCCACCTGCCCCGTTCCGTCTGCTTTGGGAAAGCCGTTTTCGAAAGAACGTCGCCCATCCTTCAGGATATCCTCTGAGCAATTTCCAAGGTTGAAAAACAGGGTACCGCCGCTGTGGTTCGGCTGGTAGATGAAGGGATCCATCATCCAAAACTCGATAAACTCAATGTTAGCCGCTTCAAAGTCGTTGGGCTCCACCCGCCTTTGCATCCCCCCCCATCGTGATGCGGGGTTCAATAGCCGTCCTGCCGAATCAATGCCTGCCGAGAAGGGACTTGCGGCAACATCAAAATTGTATGGCCCTTTCTCTGAGGGATAAAAAGCCAAATCAAAAGTGGGTAGATTGATGGGCTGATTGTTGGCGAGTTGCCTGTTCGGGAATACCTCCTGGACTAGTACCTCCCGCATGTAATGGTTGGACTTCATCGTCACATCGTTTTGGATATGCGAAGGGGTCAAAGGAGAATTCCGGAAGAAGAGAGGATCAATGTTATACCAACTTAAATTTGCGCGGTTGTAACCGTAAGGAAGGCTATCGCGCAGGCGGTGTTCTGGATAACGAGAGGGTGTGGAAGAATGAAACCAGCTGTTGAAGCTGCGGATATCGTAATTGCTTTCGGAACTTTCAAAGTCATCAATGTACGAAATCCCGGCCGTACCCAATACCGCGGAATTACCGGGAAGCAAGTGGGCAACCTCCGCATTGAGCTGAAAATTGGAGACCTCATCGCTGCGGTACATGGGCAACAAATTCAGAACACGGGTAATGAAGCGGCTGTCTTGTTGCATGCTGATATCCGATCCCAGGATATTGTTCGAAACAGGCTCTTCCCCTTGGTTTACCTTTTGGGTAATGGGTCTTTCCACCATGCGCACATAGGTGCCACCCAGGTTGACACGCTTGTTGAGCCGGTAATCCAAGCGTGCTCCCATCATGTTTCGTTGGTTGGCCTGGAAAATGGGGTTGTTCTCGAAAGCCACTTGGATAGGTTCTGCCGATGAAAGCAAGCTGGAGTTGATGATTCGGACTTTGCCCATCATGTAATCCACCGTATAATCTTGACCCTCGCTCAGCAAACGGCCCCCCGCCGTCACGCGCACCGAACCTTGAGGCACATTGGTAGCGCCCAGGGATATCTCACTCCCAGAGGCCGATTGGTATTGCCCTACCAAACGGAATCGGTTTAATTCCGGAAATTGTTGGGCCCATGCTCTGGTGCT
Source organism: Sphingomonadales bacterium (assembly GCA_016872125.1). Classification (GTDB taxonomy): domain Bacteria; phylum Bacteroidota; class Bacteroidia; order UBA7662; family UBA7662; genus SYHX01. Next base: position 438 of record VHBD01000033.1, on the reverse strand, counting down.
GTCGTACAATGGCCTGAAAACATACTTGCTTTTGATTTCCGAAGGGGTATTTCCGGCGGCATCAAAGGCAGCATTCAGGTCCTGGCCAAAGGGCTCTACCCGAGGAAAAATGATACGACCCCTGGCTTGATCCACCGTGAGGTTGTTGACAAAGTCAAAGATTCCGTCCGGTTGCGGTTCCAATTGGGTATTGAGTTGATCCAGCCCTAGGACGGTGATCAATTGTTGACCCGCGAGGCTTCCTTCAGGAATGAAATTTTTGTTACCGTTGAGGACATCAGTGTAAACGATATCCAGCCTAAAATTCTGGTTCGATAATTGAAAAGCATTTAGCGAATAAATGTTTTTCATCATCAAATCCCAGGTTGGCAAATCCGTCCGAATGGCGGTGCCTTTGAGGAGCTTCAAGAAGAGCACGGTAGGATCGGTCTGCTCGCT